>DASPZH010000085.1:0-11528 GCA_035636335.1 Streptosporangiaceae bacterium | reverse complement strand
CAGTGTGCGCATCAGTCTAGGCAGTCTCGGGCGGGCGGGCGAAGGGGACCGGGCTGACTGTTCCGCCTGGGCTGTGCGATGCTGACACGGACATCCGCTATGTCCGCGATATCCGCGATACGTCGAGCGACCGCCGGAGGGGTCCGCATGGAGACCGGAATCCTGGACCAGGCCGCCGCCATCAGCGGCGACATCGCCGAGCTGCGGCACTCGCTGCACGCCGAGCCCGAGATCGGGCTTGACCTGCCGAAAACCCAGCGCAAGGTGCTACAGGCCCTGGACGGGCTGCCGCTCGAGATACGTTGCGGACAGGCGCTGACCTCGGTGACCGCCGTCCTGCGCGGGGCCCGTCCCGGCAAGACGGTGCTGCTCCGCGGCGACATGGACGCGCTGCCGGTGACCGAGCGCACCGGCGTGCCCTTCGCCTCACAGCTTCCGGGAGCGATGCACGCCTGCGGGCACGACCTGCACACGGCCATGCTGGCCGGTGCGGCCAGGCTGCTGTCGGCCAGGCAGGCCGACCTGGCCGGCAACGTGATCTTCATGTTCCAGCCGGGCGAGGAAGGCTCGGGCGGCGCCAGGATCATGATCTCCGAAGGCGTGCTCGACGCGGCGGGCGAGCGCCCGGTCGCGGCATACGCGCTGCACGTGGCCTCCAGCGTGCTGCCGCTCGGGCTGGTCGAGAGCCGGGCGGGCACCGCCATGGCCGCCGCCGACACCCTGCGCGTGACGGTGCGCGGGCGAGGCGGCCACGGCTCGCAGCCGCATCGGGCCGCCGACCCAATCCCGGCCGCCTGCGAGATGGTCACCGCCCTGCAGACGATGGTGACCAGGCGGTTCGACGTCTTCGATCCGGTGGTGCTGACGATCGGCACCTTCCACGCGGGCACGGCGGACAACGTGATCCCCGACGACGCCGCGTTCGTGGCCACCGTGCGCACCTTCTCGCCGCGGACCCGTGACCGGGTCAGGGACTCGGCGCTGCACCTGGTGCGGCAGATCGCCGCGGCGCACGGGCTCGACGCGGAGGCGGCGTTCGTCGACGGCTACCCGGTGACGGTGAACGACCAGGCCGAGTTCGAGTTCGCCGAGCGGACCACGGGCGAACTGCTCGGCGACGGGCGGTTTCAGACTACCCGGTTCCCGCTGACCGGATCCGAGGACTTCTCGTACGTGCTCGAGCAGGTGCCGGGGGCGTTCATCATGCTCGGCGCCTGCCCGCCAGGCACGGACCCGGCGACCGCGCCATACAACCACTCGGCGGAGGCGGTTTTCGACGACGCCGCGCTCGCCGACGGCACCGCGCTCTACGCCCAGCTCGCGCTGAGCAGGCTCGAGGCCGGCTGAGCCGCCGGCTGAGCCGCCGGGTGGCCGGCTGAGCCGGCGGGCCGGTGACGCGCTACAAGCTGGCGATGAGGTTGATCGTCGCGGCCAGGATCACGGCGCCGAACAGGTACGACAGCAGGCAGTGCCGGAGCACGGTGGCCCGGATCTGCGTGGTCTGGATGTCGGTGTCCGAGACCTGGAAGGCGGCGCCGACCGTCAGCGCGAGGTAGGCGAAGTCGCGGTAGCAGGGCGGATCGTTCTGGTGGAAGTCCACGCCGCCTTCCGGGTCGCCGTAGTACAGCAGCGCGTAGCGGAGCAGGAAGATGGTGTGCGCGGTGAACCAGGAGACCGCGACGCTGGTCAGGCCGAGCCCGGCCAGCAGGCCGGCCGACGCGCCGTGCGCGGAGTGCGCGCCGGCCATGACGATGCCCACCGCGGCGATGCTGGCCACGCAGGCGGCCAGCGCCACGACGTCGCTGGTCGCCCGGTTCGGGTCCTCTGACCTGGCCTTCATGGCCGTGTCGGCCGCATTCATCGGCCAGATCACCAGCCAGACCCACAGGCAGTAGACGGCCGCTGCCGCGTCCCATCCGATCGCCGGGGCGTAGGCGGCCCGGCCGAAAAGGCCCGCCAGCGTCCCTGCGACGATGCCGACGCCAGCCGAGCCGGCGAGCCGCCGGCCCGATCGGGCGGACCGCGCGTCCGGCCGCCTGAGCGACTCCGCCCTGGCCATGCCGCTTATCAGCGTGGGCGTCGGCAGCGTCAGCCGACCGGCAGCCGGCGCTTGATCCTGGCCGCCTTCGCCGAGGCCTTGCCCGACTTGCGCGCCGTCTTCGCCGCGATGGACATGTCGCGCCGCGCGGTCTTCACCGCGTGCCGGCTGCGCCAGGCCAGCGACGGACGGCCCTCCGTGTCACCGGCCGCGATCAGCAGTCCGCCGAACATGCCCAGGTTCTTCAGGAAGTGGATCCGCTGCTGCGCCCGTTCCTGCTCGTCGGTGACTTCCCAGAACCGGTGACCAGCCGCCGTCGTCGGCACCAGCGTGACCGCGATCGCCAGGGCCGACACCCGCGGCAGCCAGCCGACCGCCAGCAGAGATCCGGCGACGAACTGGACGCCGCCGTTGATCCGCACCGCCTGCTCGGTGTCGTCGGGCACCACCGACACGCGGTCGGCGATCGGCCGCACCACCGGTTCTGCCTTCTTGACGACCCGGTCAGGGTGGCGCATCGTGTCGTAGCCCTGCACGATGAAGATCGACGCCAGCATGGGTCGCGCAAGTGCTCTCAGGACCGCCATGACCTCCAGTTGCCCGACCGGCCCTGCTTCTAACATCCCTTGCGCGGGGGTTCGTCTACGACCCGGACGGCAGGCCGCACGACATTCGGCGCCGGGGCGAGTTCTAGCCGGCTACAGGCTGGCCACGTCGGCCTGCTTGGCGCGGACGGCCTCGGCCGCTTCGCGCAGGCCGGCCAGCTCGGCGTCGGTGAGCTCGCGCTCCACCACCCGGCGGATGCCGGTGGCGCCGATCTCCGCCTCCACGCCGAGGTAGACGCCGGAGATCCCGTACTGGCCGTCAACCCACGTGCAGACCGGCATGACCGCGCCGGTGTCGAGCGCGACCGCCCTGGCCATCCTGGCCGCGGCGGCGGACGGCGCGTAGTAGGCGGACCCGGTCTTGAGCAGGCCCACGATCTCGGCGCCGCCGTTCCTGGTCCGGTCCACCAGCGCGGCGATCTCGTAGGTGCCGAGCAGGTCGGCCAGCGGCGTGCCGTTGACCTCGCACGCCGAGGGAACCGGCACCATCGTGTCGCCGTGCGAGCCGAGCGTCAGCGTCGTCACCGCGCCGACCGGCACGCCGAGCCGCTCGGCGACGAAGTAGCTGAACCTGGCCGTGTCGAGCATCCCCGCCTGACCGATCACGCGGTGGGCGGGGAACTGCGAGACCTTCGCGGCGAGCGCGGTCATCTCGTCCAGCGGGTTGGAGACGACGATCAGCACGGCCTCCGGCGCGTGCTTGACCACCTGCTCGGTCACGCTGCGGACGATCCCGGCGTTGACCCCGATCAGGTCCATCCGGCTCATGCCGGGCTTGCGCGGGAGCCCGGCGCTGATCACTACGACCTGCGATCCCGCGATCGCCTCGTAGCCCTCGCCGGCCCGTCCGGTCGTCTGCCCGGTGACCGTGGTCTCGAAGCCCTCGATGGGGCGGGACTGGCTCATGTCGAGCGCCAGCCCCTCCGGCTTGCCCTCGACGATGTCGGTCAGCACGACCTCATCGAAGATGTCGTACTCCGCGAGCCGCTGCGCGGTGGTCGAGCCGTAAAAGCCGGCCCCGACCACCGTTACCTTGCCTGAACGGGCCATCGACGTTCTCTCTCCTTCGCTCTCGTGCGCGCGGGTCCAGCGGTACTCGCCGCCGGCCAACGGTACCCGCCGCCGGCTAGACCATCGCCGCCTGCAGGTTCTTGTGCAGGGCGCCGAGGAATTCCTCGGTGGTCAGGTACGGGGCGTCCGGGCCGATCAGCAGCGCCAGGTCCTTGGTCATCATTCCGCTCATGACGGTCTCCACGCACACCCGTTCCAGCGTGTCGGCGAATGCCGTCACGGCGGGAGTGCCGTCGAGCTTGCCGCGATAGGCCAGCGCCCTGGTCCAGGCGAAGATCGAGGCGATCGGGTTCGTCGAGGTGGCCCTGCCCTGCTGGTGCTGCCGGTAGTGCCTGGTGACCGTGCCGTGCGCGGCCTCCGCCTCGATGCACGAGCCGTCCGGTGTCAGCAGCACGCTCGTCATCAGCCCGAGCGAGCCGAACCCCTGGGCCACGATGTCCGACACCACGTCACCGTCGTAGTTCTTGCACGCCCACACGATGCCTCCGTCGCCCTTGATGACCTGGGCGACCATGTCGTCGATGAGCCGGTGGTCATAGGTCAGGCCGGCGGCCTCGTAGTCGGCCTTGAACTCGGCGTCGAAGGTCTCGGCGAAGATGTCCTTGAACCGGCCGTCGTAGGCCTTCAGGATCGTGTTCTTGGTCGACAGGTAGAGCGGGAACCCGCGGTCGAGCGCGTAGCGCATCGTGGCCCTGGCGAAGTCGCGGATCGAGTCGTCGAAGTTGTACATCCCCATCGCGATCCCGCCGCCGGTGAACTGGGCCACGTCCAGCGAGACCGGCCGCGCGGCGGACCCGTCGGCCGGCTGGTAGGAGATCGTCACGGTGCCCGCCCCCGGGACCACGAAGTCGGTCGCCCGGTACTGGTCGCCGTGCGCGTGGCGGCCGATCACGATCGGCTTGGTCCAGCCGGGCACGAACCGCGGGATGCTCTCGATCACGATCGGCTCGCGGAACACGACGCCGCCGAGGATGTTGCGGATCGTGCCGTTCGGCGAGCGCCACATCTTCTTGAGGCCGAACTCGGAGACCCTGGCCTCGTCCGGCGTGATGGTCGCGCACTTGACGCCGACCCCGAACTGCTTGATCGCGTTGGCGGCGTCGATGGTCACCTGGTCGTCGGTGGCGTCCCGGTTGCGAATCGACAGGTCGTAATAGCGGAGATCGATCTCCAGGTAGGGCAGGATCAGCTCATCCTTGATGAACTGCCAGATAATGCGGGTCATCTCGTCCCCGTCGAGTTCTACGACGGGATTGGCCACCTTGATCTTGGACACGCCAACGATCCCTTCATCGTGTCTAGCTCGATAACGCAGGGCTGCGCTCGCCGTGCGGCTAGCTGGGCACCGGCACCACAAACCCGGCCACCAGCAAACCGATGCCGAGCATCCCGAAGATCGCCACGTCAAGCAGCCGCCTCCTCGAGGCCAGCATGCCCGCCCGCCGTTCTGGCAGGACCAGCCTGGCCAGGGCGGCAATGAGCAACACCCCTGCGAACACCAACGTACCGCGCTGCACCAGGTGCACGCCTTGCCGGATTATGGCCAGCGCGACCGCGGCGCCAAGCAGCACCGCCAGGTACGGTAGCTGCGCGAGTCTGAATGGCTTGCCGGGCCCGGCTTCCTGGCCTGCCTCGCGCACCGGCCCGGTCCCGGGTTGCTCCCCGGACCGGCGCCGTCCCGCGTGCCGGCCGCCCCCGGCCGGGCGGCCGCCGCCGGCCGGGCCGCCGCCGCCCGCCGAGTGTCCGGGCTCGGGCAGTTCGTGCTCGGCCGATGAGTGCCTCACCGGGCCGCCAACGGAGTCCAGGTGCGGTCGGCCGCGCCGATGTACTCGCTGTCCGGCCTGATCAGCCGGTTGTCCGCGTGCTGCTCGATCACGTGGGCCGTCCAGCCCGCCATCCTGGCGACCGAGAAGACCGGGGTGAACAGGTCAGTGGGGATGCCCAGGTAGTGGTAGACCGTGGCGGCGAAGAAGTCCACGTTGGGGTACAGGCCCTTCTCCGCGAGCACCGTCTCCTCGATCCTGCGTGACATCCGGTAGTAGGTGTCGTCCCCCGCCGCCCGGGCCAGCTCCGCGGCCATGCCGCGCAGGTGGGTGGCGCGCGGGTCTTCTACTTTGTAGACCCGATGGCCGAAGCCCATGATCTTCTCGCCGCGGCCGAGCCTCGTGGCCGCCTCGGCCCCGGCCGCCTCCACCGGGTCATCCTGCGCGTTCTTGGCAATCTCCTCCAGGGTCCGCATGACCTGCTCGTTCGCACCGCCGTGCAGCGGCCCCTTGAGCGTGCCGAGCGCCGCGACGACCGCCGAGTGCATGTCGGACAAGGTAGCCGCGCAGACCCGCGCCGCGAACGTGGAGGCGTTCATGGTGTGGTCGGCGTGCAGCACCAGGCAGGCATCGAGGATCCGGGCCGAGCGCTCGCCCGGCCTGCGGCCGGTGACCTGGAACAGGAAGTTCCCGGCCAGGCCGAGCCGCGGGTCAGGCTCGGGCACGGCACGGCCGTTGCGTGCCGCCTCGTAGGCGCCGACCAGGACGGGCTGCTGCGCGACCAGCCTCGCCGCCTTGCGCAGGTTGGCGTCGGCGGCGTTGGAGTCCTTGTCCGGGTCCTCGGCGCTGGCCAGCGACACCAGCGTGCGCAGCGCCTCCATCGGCTCCTGTCGATGGGCGACCCGCGGCAGGTCCGCGCTGACCAGCGCGCCGAGCGCGCGACCCGCCGTGATGACGGCGTGGTACGCGGCGAGCTCGGTGCTGCTTGGCGGTGCGCCGCGCTGCAGCAGGTAGGCGATCTCCTCGAAGGTCGCCGCCTCCGCGAGCTGGTTGATGTCGTAACCGCGGTAGGAGAGCCGTCCGAGCCTGCCGTCGATATCGCTCAGCGCCGTCGCCGCGGCTACGACGTCCGCCAGTCCCTTCGATGGCTGCTGCGCCATGGCCTCGCCTCCCGACCGCCCGCTCGGAAGTGTACTTTCCCGCGGTATCCGATAACCACGCCGGGAGCAGCATGCCTGCGTCCTGGTTTGCCGCAGGTGTCCCGTAGCCTCCCGGTTGGATTCGTTCTGAGTCGGGTAGGCATGCTGGAGCGGAGCGCTGTTCTGTCTGCGCGGAAGGTGCTGTCATGGAAGGCCCCCACATCCAGCTCGCGAGCACCGGAGCTCAGCTTCCACTCCAGCCGGAGGTCACGACGGTCGGGCGGGGCAAGCATGTGGACGTCAGGCTGGCCGATCCGAGCGTGTCGCTGCTGCACGCCGAGATCGTCCGCCGCGGACCGTACGTCTACATCATGGATCTGGGTTTATCACGCAACGGCACCCGGGTGAACGGGCGCCTGGTCGCCCGGCGCGTACTCGCCGACGGAGACGCGATCACGTTCGGATCAGCCCGCTGCAGGGTCCTCGGCATCGGGTGCGACGAGATCGTCGACGCCGAGCACCTCAGGTCGGCCGCGCCCGAGCTCACCAGGCGCGAGCTTGACGTGATCGCGTCGCTGTGCCGGCCCGCCCTGTCCGAGGATGCCTTCGTCACGCCCGCGACGGCCAGGGAGATCGCCGCCGACCTCGTCGTCACCGAGGCGGCCGTCAAGCAGCACCTGCTCAGGCTCTACACGAAGCTGCGGATCGTCGAGGGCACGAACCGCAGGATCAGGCTGGCCAACGAGGTCATCGCGCTCGGTCTGGCCAAGCCGGACCTGCCCGGCGAGCAGAACGGCGCGTGGCCGCCGCCGGCCCGGGCCCGCACCCAGGCGGCCGCGCGTCCGGCCGGACCCGCCCAGGGTGAGCGCAGGGGAGTCACAAGCCAATCTGGTGAGCCAGCCTGAGCAGGTTCTGCCGCACGTCGGTCAGCATGGTGTGGATCGTCGGCAAGTGCAGAAGCTGGTTGTGCACGCTGTTGATCGGCCAGTAGGCCGGCGCCGGCGACTGATACCACGCGGTCAGCCCGGCCCACACGGCGATGGCCAGCACCCCCACGTAGGCGACGGCGAGCAGGCTCGCGCTGCGGGCGGCCGCGGTGTACAGGCTGGCCAGCGCGGACCGGCTGCCCGACGAGCCTGGGCCGAGCCCGACGACGGAGACCAGCGCCCCGGCGCCGAGCGCCACCGCCTGCGGCAGCGGATGCACCGGGATGGCGATGATCGCCGCGGCAGCGGCCACGCAGAACGCGAGCAGCGCCACCGGTGCGACCAGCAGCAGGCCGAACGCGGCGCGGAGCGCGGCCAGCGGGTACAGCGCCACGGCCAGCAGCGGCAGTCCGCCCCGGCCGCCGTCGGCGGCGCGACGCCTGGCTAGCTGGCGTCCGGTGGTGGCCACGGCGCGCAGCGCCACCAGCACGCCAAGCGCGATCGCGGTGCCGATGATCGGCGCCATGACGCTGACCGCGACGATCATCGCGACGGTGGCGACGACCAGCGGGCTCCACGCCGACACCGGGCCGACGGTCCGGCCCGCGCCGCCGTCCTGCCCTGCGCCGCCGGCCAGGTTGGCCCCGTTGGCCAGCCCCGCGCCGCCGGCCAGGTTGGCCCCGTTGGCCGGGCCGGCCCCGTGAGCCAGGCCGGCCCCGGCCGCGGCCGCCGGGTAGCGCCCGGCGCCCTGGTCGCCTTGACCTGGCTGGGCGGCCGGCCGGTAGCTCACCGGCGGCAGCAGATCGCGCACATCGGACGGGCTCGATGACGTCATCGGCTTGGTGATGGTCGGCCCGTCCGGCCAGTTCCCGTCCGGCCAGTTCCCGGGCGGGCCGTTCCCTGGCGGCCAGGCCGGGCCGTCCTGGGCGGTCATCGGGACCGCGCCGAGCGCCAGCGCGGGGCCGGCCCCGGCGGTGCCCCCCGGCCCGGCCAGGTTCGCGGCAGCCGCCGGAGGGCTCGGTATCAGGCTGTCCGGGTCGAGCGTGGCGACCTGCTCGCCGAGCTCGGCCGCCGACGGCCGGCCGGCCGGGTCGCGCGACAGTGCGGCGAAAACGACGGCGCGCAGCGGGTCAGGCAGCGTGTCCAGGTCGGGCGCCCCGTGCATGATCCGGTAGAAGACGGTCTCGTAGGGCCCGGTCCCGAACGGCGGCCTGCCGGTCGCCGCGAACGCGACCGTGGCGCCCCAGGAGTGCACGTCGGAGGCGGTGCCGCTGTCCTTGCCCTCGATGACCTCCGGCGCCAGATAGCCGGGAGTGCCCATGAACATCCCGGTCATCGTCAGCCTGGTGGTCTCGGGAAGCTGCGCGATCCCGAAGTCGATGACGACCGGCTCGCCGTCGGCGATCATCACGTTGCCCGGCTTCAGGTCGCGGTGCACCACGCCGGCGGCGTGCACCGCGGCCAGCGCTTCGGCCAGCCCGCCGGCGAGCCTGGCCAGCGCGGGCCCGGCGAGCGGGCCGCCGGCGCCGACCACGTCGTCGAGTGCCCGCCCGGGCACGTACCTGGTCACGATGTACGGCGGATCGCCGTCCAGGTCCGCGTCGAGCACCTCGGCCACGTGCCGGCTGCGCACCCGTTGCATCGTCTCGACCTCGCGGCCCATCCGCCGCCTGGCGTTGCCCTCCTGCGCCAGCCCCGGGTGCAGTGCCTTGACCGCGACGGGCTCGCCGGCCGAGTCCTTGGCCAGGTAGACCACGCCCATGCCGCCCTGGCCCAGCCGCCTGACCGGGCAGTACGGTCCGAGCCGCTCGGGCATGCGGTCCTGCGCCCTCATGACCTCATAGCTTACGGATCGCTTTCTGCTGGTTGCTCATGCTGACGCGGAACGGTGCGGTCACCTCCGCGCGATCCAGAAGATGGCATAACAGCTCCAGCGGGCCAGCCCCGGCCACCCGGAGCCTGTGACATTCCCCCGAACCGAGCCCACCGAACATGTCACTGTCACCCGCCCGCGACCAGGCGCCGCAGCGCGGTGGCGGCGGCGGCGTTCTGCTCGGCGTGCGCGACCAGGCCCCTCGCCAGCTCGGCCGCCCAGTCGGCGATCGGGACGGCGGTGCGGGAGAGCACGATGCCGCGTACCTCGTGGCAGATCTCGGCGACCGGGGCGCCGCGGTGCGTGCCCAGCGTCATGGTCCTCTCGCCGAGCCGGACCGAGATCCGCGTCACCGCGCCCGGCCGGTTCTGCACGCGATCGGACAGGCTCCTGTTTCGCTCGACGGTGACGCAGCCGGGCGGCAGCGACTCGCCGAGCGACTCGGTCAGGACCTTGGCGTAGATCGCGATGTCCGAACTGTCCGCCCGCAGGGCCGCGGTCACCATCTCGAGCGAGAGGCCGTCGTCGGCCTGGCTGGCGTCACCCGCCTGTGTCATCAATGTTCCGTTCCGCCCGGCCGCGCGGCGGCGGCCGCGAGCGGCGCCTGGTGCGGCGGGCCGTCGATCAGGGCCGGACGGACGCTGCTCGCGTGACCTCGCGCGGTGCTACCGTCCGGCGAACGATGCCTTCCCCGGCCCATTCTCCACGAAGCTGCGCATGCCCGTGCTCGCGTCCTCGGTCGCGAACAGGCCGGCGAACTGGAGCCGCTCGATCTTCAGGCCGGTGTCCAGGTCGGTGTCCAGGCCCTCGTCGATCGCCTGCTTGGCGGCCCGCAGCGCCACGGCGGGCCCGTTCGCGTACCTGGCGACCAGGCCGAGTGCCGACTGGTAGACCTCGCCGTCGGGAACGACCTTGTCTACCAGCCCGATCGCGAGCGCCTCGGCCGCGCCGACGAACCGGCCGGTGAAGACGATGTCCTTGGCCCGCGCCGGCCCGACCAGCCTGGGCAGCCGCTGGGTGCCGCCCGCGCCTGGTATCAGGCCGAGCAGGATCTCGGGCTGGCCCAGCTTCGCACCCTCGCCGGCCACCCGGAAGTCGGCGCACAGCGCGAGTTCGAGGCCGCCGCCGAGCGCGTACCCGGTGACGGCGGCGACCACGGGCTTGCCGATCCTGGCCACCGCGGTGAAGGAGTCCTGCAGCTTCCTGCTGCTGTCCTGGGCCGTCGCCGCGTAGCTCGCGTCGGCCATCTCCTTGATGTCGGCGCCGGCCGCGAACACCTTCTCGCCGCCGTACAGGACGACCGCCCTGACCTGCGGGTCATCGGACACCGTCGCGGCAGCAGCCGCGATCTCCGACTGGACCTGGGCGTTCAGCGCGTTCATCGGCGGCCGTTCGAGCCTGATCGTGGCGATCGCCTGGTCGATCTCCACCCGGACGAACTCGCCCATGTCGGCCTCCCGCCGGCGCCGCCGGTGCCGCCGCGGCCGCCCGGCCGCGGTCAGCTCCCGATAGCTCGCGCCGCCTCCCGGCGCACGGGCGATCATACGCAGGCCGCCGCGGCCGCACCAGGCGCGGCGCGCTCCCCCGAGCGCAGCGCGCGGGGCCGGAGCCACGGCCGGGGCCCGGGCCGGGCCGAGCGGGGGCGGGGCGGGCCAGCGCGACGACTGGTCCGACGACGGAGGGCCTGCCCGTTGCCGACGGGCAGGCCCTCAGAAGTGATGCGCGGGAGCGGTCGTCACTCACCCACTGCCCGTGGCAGGCTGACTCCCTGCCAGCTATTGAGGAATCCGCGCACCTCGGACTCGCTGTACCTGCGGTGCCCGCCCGGGGTCCGGATCGAGGAGAGCTTGCCGCCCCTGGCCCAACGCGTCACGGTCTTGGGGTCGACCCGAAGCATGGCCGCGACCTCCGCGGGGGTGAGGAGCCTATTGTCCGGCTTGATCTGAGTTCTCACTGCAGCAGATCCTCTCGTTGTTTACTCTGGTGACTAGTTCGTGACTGACAGTAACCAGTGTTGGCACTACTCCTTGAAGTCGTCGAATCACAGGATGTCACATGTCCCGCGATTTTGCTGGAGTTCTAACCGGCAAGGCGACAAATTTCGTCGGGGGCC
>DASPZH010000084.1:0-8629 GCA_035636335.1 Streptosporangiaceae bacterium | reverse complement strand
AGGTTCTGTGGGAGGCGCCCGACCCGATGACCGTGAGGCAGGTCGGCACCTGCCTGACCGACAGGGACCTGGCGCACACCACGGTCATGACCGTACTCGACCGGCTAGCCAAGAAGGGGTTCGCCCGGCGGCAGCGGGCCGGCCGCGCCTGGCGTTACCGCCCGGCCGAGAGCAGGGAGGCCTACGTGGCCGAGTTGATGCTGACGGCCCTCGACCAGACCGGTGACCGGCAGGCCGCGCTGACCAGGTTCGCCAGGAGCGTGTCGGGCGCCGAGGCGGAGGCGCTCCGGGCCGCGCTCGGGGCCCTGAGCGGGAGCGGCAGGAACTGATTTCCCGTGGTCGCTGTGGTCCTGCTCGGTACGGTCGCGATCGGCTGCGTTGCCGCCGCGCACCTGCTGGCCAGCGCTAGCTGGCCGCGCCGGTCTCCAGCGGTCGCGATCGCCCTGTGGCAGGCCATCGGCCTCGGCTGGGGCGTGGCGACGGTCGGGGCGCTCGCGCGGTTCGGGGCGTCCGGGCTCGGCCGGCGGCCGGGCATCGGGTTGTCCGGCGTCGCCGCCGCCGCGCGGGCCACACGCCTGCTGGTCGGCGCGGGCACCGCCGGGCCGCGGAGCTGGGATGCGCTCACCGCGTTCCGCGTCGTGTCGCTGCTGGCGGGCATCGTGTTGCTCGGCGTGCTCTGCTGGATCCTGCTCGCCGCGATCACCGCCGTGCTGCGGGCCAGGCACCGGCAGCGGGCACTGCTCGGGCTGCTCGCGCACGATGACCCCAAGGTCCCCGGCGCCCTCGTGGTCGATCACCCGGCGGCGGCCGCGTACTGCGTGCCGGGGCTGCGGTCGGCGATCGTCATCAGCGCGGGCACGCTCGACCTGCTCGACCAGGCCGAACTCAGGGCCGTGCTGGCCCACGAGCGGGCGCACCTGCGCGCGCGGCACGATCTGGTGCTGCTCCCGTTCTCCGCGCTGCTGCGGGCGTTCCGCTGGTCGGCGGTCGCCATCGAGGCGAACCGGGAGGTCGCGCTGCTGGTCGAGATGATGGCCGACGACCGGGCCCGCCGACGGCTTCCGGCCAAGGAGCTGGCGACGGCACTGCTGCGGGTGGGCGCGTCAGGGGGCCTGGCGCCGACCGGGGCGCTGGCCGTGGCGGGCACCGCCGGGGAAGGCAGCGCGCGCAGCACGGGGACGCGCAGCGCGTCGGCGCCTGTCGGGGCGCTGGCGGCCGCAGTCCCCGCCACGGCGCTCGACGGCCAGCTCACGGCCAGGGTAACCAGGCTGCTCAGACCGCCGCCCGGGCTCCCCGTTGCCGCCATGGTCCTGCTCGGCGCCGTCGCGGCGCTGCTGGTGGTCGCGCCCGCCGCGGCCGTGCTGCTGCCGCTCTGACAGCCGCCGGCCCGCCCAGCCGCGGACCCGCCCAGCCGCCGGGTCCTAGTCCGCGATCTTGATGCGGAGGCGGCGGAAGCCCTTGCCCTTGTTCTCGATCTTGACGACCTCGATCCGGCCGATCTGCGTGGTCGACGCGACGTGCGTGCCGCCGTCGGCCTGCTGGTCCAGGCCGACGATGTCGACGATCCTGACCTCCTTGACCTCCGGCGGGACCAGGTTGGTCGCCGTGCGGATGATGTCGGGGATCGCGAACGCGTCGTCGCGGGGCAGCACTCGCACGTCGATCCGGCGGCCGGCCGCGATCTCGGCGTTGCAGGCGTTCTCGACCGCGTTCCGGAAACCGTCGGGCAACTGGGGCAGGTCGAAGTCCATCCTGGCCAGGCCCGGCTCCATGTTTCCGCCGGTGACCAGCGAGCCGTAGTCGCGGTAGACGACACCGCACAGCACGTGCAGGCCCGAGTGGGTGCGCATCAGCGCGGTGCGCCTGCCGTCCTCGATCGCGCCGCGGACCGCGTTCCCCGGCGGCGGCAGCGGATCGCCGTCGGCCGGGATCAGGTACAGATCATCGCCCTTGCGGACGCCGACGATGCGGGTCTGCACGCCGCCCCACAGCAGCACCCCGTGGTCGGGCGGCTGGCCGCCGCCGCCCGGGTAGAAGGCCGAGCGGTCGAGCACAATGCCGTCCCCGCCCGACGCGAGCACGGTCGCTTCCCACTCGCGCAGCGTCTGGTCGTCTAGCTCGAGCCGGTGGGTGCGCGAGCCTGTCTCAGTCATCGGACCTCTTCGTCTCGGTCACCGGGCCTCACCACGGGCCGTACGGACCCTGGCGGGACGATCCGCCCTTGCCGGCCTCGCGTACCTTGGGACGCACGTCGGTCAGGTAGATCGCGGCGCCGATGAAGGCGACGATCGGCAGGATGCTGAGCAGCGAGACGTCGTAGGCGGCGCTGAAGATCCCGACCGCCAGCGCGACTCCGGTGATGATCAGCCACAGCGGCTTGGTCTGCTTCCCCGCGGCCGGGAAAGACCCGGTCGGCCGGCGCAGCGCGTCGACAAAGGCCCAGGCCTCCACCACGAACGCCGCGACGAGCAGGATCCAGTTCAGCCACGTCAGCGGGCCGAGCGCGTTGAAACCGAGTGCGATGGAAGAGTGCACGGTGCCAACCTACCCGGTCGCGGCCGCGGGCGGATCGGTCCACGGCTCAGCCTCCGCCGCCGCGACGACCTCCGCCACCGGGTCCTGGCCAGACTCGGCGACCGCTTCGGCGACGAGTTCCTCGTCCTCGCGGTCCTCGCGGTCCTCGCGGTGCTCACCCTCGTCGCCGTGTTGCGGCCCGGCCGCCCACGGGGGCTCGGCCCCGGCCTCGGCCCTGACCTCCTTGCGGAACGACTCGTAGATGTCGATCAGCATCTGCTTCTGTCGCTCGGTGATCTCGGTGTCGGCCGTGATCGCGTCGGTGACGGCGCTCTCGCCGCCCTCCCGGTCGTCGAGTATCCCGGCCTGAACGTAGAGCGCCTCGGCCGAGATCCGCAGCCCCTTCGCGATCTGCTGGAGAATGTCCGCGCTCGGCCGGCGCAGGCCGCGCTCGACCTGGCTCAGATACGGGTTCGATACGCCCGCGGCCTGGGCGAGCTGGCGGATCGAGATCTTGGCCTGCTCCCGTTGCTCGCGGATGTAGGAACCGATGGCGTTGACGTTGACCGGGCTCATATTGTCAGTTTCACCAGCAACGCTGGCAATAGCAAATGCCCGCGCAGGCGCGTCGCGGCTCCGGCGACATACCCGGATTTGGTAACACTTTGATTCATCTTGTACCGGACAAACCCGGACACTGAAGTGTTATCAATCAGCGGTAAGTGCCGCAATGGGTGCGCTCAGCGCGGCAGCGCCGCCCGAATCTCGCCAACCGGGACGCCGCCGCCGGTGACCGTAGCCGCCGTCAGGCCAGCGAGGACCGCGAAGTCCGGAACCGGGAGGCGGGCCGGTGGCGCGGGCGGGACCGGTGGCGCGGGCGGGACCGGGGGCGCGGGCGGGACCGGGGGCGCGGGCGGGACCGGGGGCGGGGGCCGAGCCGGAGCCGGAGGCGCGGGCAGAGGCGGGGCTGCAGGGCGGTCCGCGGCTAGCAGGTCGAGCAGCAGCGTCGCCATCAGGGGAGGAACCGCTCGCTGCGCCCCGTCGTCGAACTTGACCGCCGCGGCCCGCCCATCGGCCAGCGCGAACGCGCAGACGCCCTCGGCCCCCGACTTCATCAGCAGCCCCGGCACGGCACCGGCCATCGCGGCCTCGGGCCTGGTGGTCCCCGAGGTCCAGATCGGGTTAGCCCGCATAGCGTCGGCGACCCGCCGCTCGGCCGAACCGGGTTCGGCCAGCACAAGTGACCTGAAGGCGCGCGCGAGACCTGCCAGCGAGACGGCCAGCAGCGGCGCGCCGCAGCCGTCGACGCCAGTCAGGCTGACCGGCTCCAGAGCGAGTCGCTCGACGACGTGCCTGATCCGCACCTGAAGCGGATGCCCAGGGTCGCGGTAACTCGCCGTCGGCCAGCCGGCCGCGACGCAGGTGGCCAGCATCGCGGCGTGCTTGCCCGAGCAGTTCATGTGCACCCGGTCGGCAGCGCCTCCGGCGCGCAGCCAGGCGTCCCGCGCCAACTCGTCGAGGGGCAGGTCGGGCGGGCACTGCAGGTCCGACTCGGTGAGCCCGGCCCGGCCCAGGATCTCGCGCACGCCGGCGATATGGAACTCCTCGCCCGAGTGACTCGCGGCGGCGAGCGCGAGCAGGCTGCCGTCGAGTGCGAGCCCGCACGTCAGCATCGCCGCCGCCTGCATCGGCTTGTTCGACGAGCGGGGGAACACCGGCAGGTCGACGGTCCCGGCGGCCAGCGCTACCGATCCGTCGGCGGCGAGCACGACGAGCGAGCCGCGATGGCGCGACTCGACGAACCCGGACCTGATCACCTCGGCGAGCACCGGACCGGGCCACCCCGAGCCGCCCGCCGCCACCGCCGCGGACTCGTCAACGTCCGCCGCCGCGACCACCCCAGTGCCCGCCAACCCAGTGCCCGCCACCCCAGTGCCTACCAACCCAGTGCCCACCACACGACAATCAGTGCCGATCGGGAACTCCCAGCATCGCCCTCGCCGCGTCCGGCGTCATCGCCGGGCGCTGCGCGAGGTCGGCCAGCGCGGCGGCCCGCTCGACCAGTTCGGCGTTGCCGCGCACCGGCCGCCCGCGGGAGAACGTGATCGTGTCTTCCATCCCGACCCGGAGCTGCCCGCCGGCCGCCAGCGCGGCGAACATCACCGGCAGCGTGGTCCTGCCGACCCCGGTCGCGGACCACGTCGCCCCGTCCGGCAGCGCGGCCGCGGCCTGAACCAGCGTCGCGGCGTCTCCCGGCATACCGCCCGGCACTCCCATCACCAGGTCGCAGTGCACGTGCCCGCCGAACGGCGCACCGAACTTGTCGAGCAGCCGGTGCAACGCCGCCACGTGCCCCATGTCGAACAGCTCGAACTCGGGCACGACGCCGAGCTCCTGGGTCCTGGCGTACAGCTCGCACATGAACGGCCACGGGTTCATGAACACCTCGTCGCCGAAGTTCACGGTTCCGCAGGTCAGCGAGCACCCGTCGGGCGCGGCGTCGAGCACGGCGAGCCGGCGTTCGAATGGGTCGGTGACCGCGCCCCCGGTAGATAGCTGGACGATCAGGTCGGTCGAGGATCGCAGCGCCTGAACGGTGTCGGTCAGCCGGCCGAGATCCAGCGTCGGCTGCGCGTCGCCGTCCCTGATGTGCACGTGGATCACCGCCGCGCCGGCCTCGCGGCACTCCTTGGCCGTGCTCACGAGCTCTTCCAGCGTCACCGGCAGCGGCGGAACGGCCGACTTGTCGAGCTCGGCCCCGGTGGGAGCGACGGTGATCATCGTCGCGGGACCCGCCCCGGCGGTTGCCGACCCGGCGGATGCCGACCTGGCGGCGGGTCGGTTGCTGTTTTCTGCGGTCATCGGCGGAGAATGCCTTCTCGTGCGAGCTGTCGTCCAACGCGTGCGTGAAGCGAGCGTATCGGTAACCGGGACCGTCGTCGCCGAGCTGCCCGCCCCAGGGCTACTCGTCCTGGTCGGGGTCACGCACGGCGATACCGATCGGACCGCGGTTGCCCTCGCCAGCAAGATCTACCACCTGCGGATACTTGACGGGGAGAAGTCGTCCGCCGACACCGGGGCGCCGCTGCTCGTGGTCAGCCAGTTCACGCTGTACGCGCAGACGGCCAAGGGCAGGCGGCCGACCTGGCAGGCGGCGGCTCCGCGCGAGGTCGCCGAGCCCCTGGTGACCGCGTTCGCCGACGCGCTGCGCTCGCTCGGCGCCAGCGTCCAGACCGGGGTCTTCGGTGCGGACATGGCCGTGGCGCTGGTCAACGACGGCCCGGTCACCCTCATTCTCGAGGCGTAACGTAACCGAGCCCGTATCTGCCTGCCGCAGGCCGGCGTGACGCCCGTCACTGTCCGGGCCGCTGGCCCGGACGCGCGACCGGTCACCCGGCGCGTTCAGGTGCGTGTCTGCTAGCCGACCGCGCTGGCGGCGTGCAGGTGCTCGCGCGCGAACGCCAGCGACTCCTCGAGGTCGGCGTAACGCTCCTGGGGACTCAGCGAGCGGCGGGTGCTGATCTCGACGACGACCATGCCCCGGTAGCCCGTGCCGTGCAGCTTCTCGAGCAGTTCCGCGCACGGCTGGCTGCCCCGCCCGGGGGCCAGGTGCTCGTCGGGCAGTCCCGGCCTGGTCCCGTCGGCCAGATGCACGTGCGCCAGCCGCTCGCCGAGATCGTCGGCCATCTCCAGGGCATCGGAGCCCGAGACCGCGGTGTGCGACAGGTCGAGCGTGACGTGCTCGACGTCCAACTCGACCGGGTTCCAGTGCGGCGCGTACGCGGCGACCTCGGTGCCCCGCGCCCGCAGCGGGTACAGGTTCTCGACCGCGAACTTGACCGGGGTTTCCGCCTGGGTCCTGGCCAGGCCGATCTCGAACTCCCTCGCGTACTCCCGCTGCCACCGGAACGGGGGATGCACGACCACCACGGAGGCGCCGAGCCGCTCGGCCACGTCGGCGGCCCTGACCAGTTTCGCCCACGGCTCCCGTCCCCAGACGCGCTGGGTGATCAGCAGGCAGGGCGCGTGCACGGCCAGCACGGGGACGCCGTGGTACTCGGCGAGGCGGTGCAGCACGTCGGGATCCTGGCTCACCGGATCGGCCGTGACCATGACCTCGACGCCGTCGTAGCCGAGCCTGGCGGCCAGATCGAAGGCATCGGTCGTGCGCTCGGGAAAGACCGACGCGGTCGAGAGCGCGACCGGGATCCCGTCGGCAGGCCCGGTGCGTGCCGCGTCGCTGGTCTGCGGCCGCTGACCGCGCGTGTGCCCCGTTCCGGCTCGCCGGCCGCGCGGGCGGTCGGCCCGGGGATGGTCAGAGCGCCCGGCCCGCCCGTTCCCCGCGGACCCGGCCCGCCCGTTCCCCGCGGACCCGGCCCGCCCGTTCCCCGCGGATCCGTTCTTCGCGCCGTTCTTCGCGCGGCCGTCTGCCGCGAACCCAGACCCCGGGCGTCCGGCCTCTGCGAGTCCAGCCAACGTGTTCGACGCGCGCGTCACGGAAGCGCGCAACACGGAAGCGCGCAGCCCGGCTGCGCGCGCCGCAATCTGCGCCCCGACCGCCGGCTTGGCTCCGACCCCCGAACTGGCCCCAACCCCCGAACGGGCCCCAACCGCCGAACGGGCCCCGACCGCCGAACGGGCTCTGACCGATGCGCCGGTTGTGTCGGCCGCCTGCCCCAAGGCGCCTCCTCCCCTTCGCCGTGCGCCGTTTCCCGGCGCTGATCATTGCGCGTCGGTTCGGATGCCAGCTTATGCGGCTCGGCGGGCAGCAATGTCGGACCCCGCCGATACCGTTCCCGACATGGCCAAGTCTTCGCCCGGCGCGCTGTTTCAGTGCTCGGAATGCGGCTGGCAGACCACGAAGTGGGCCGGGCGTTGCGGCGAGTGCCAGACATGGGGCTCAATCACCCAAGGGCAGGCTCAGGCCTCCGCTGGGCGCTCGGGCCGTGCGCTGCTCCGCGGCCTGCCCTCGGTCAGGCCGGGTGCGCCTGCCGTCCCGATCTCCAAGATCGACGCGGCCGGGGCGGCAGCCAAGCCGACCGGCATGGACGAACTCGACCGCGTCCTCGGCGGCGGACTGGTGCCGGGAACGGTCGCGCTGCTGGCTGGCGAGCCCGGCGTCGGCAAGTCGACCCTGCTGCTGGAGGCCGGTGCGCTCGCAGCCGAACGGTCAGTCGTTCTCTATGTCACCGGCGAAGAGTCCACGGCGCAGGTCAGGCAGCGCGCCGACCGTATCGGCGCGATCACCGGGAACCTCTTCCTCGCCGCCGAGACCGACCTGGCGGCATTGCTCGCGCACGTCGAGGCGGTCGATCCCGCGCTGCTGATCGTGGACTCGGTCCAGACAATCTCGGCCGCCGGGATCGAGGGCACGCCCGGCGGCGTTGCCCAGGTGCGGGAGATCACCGCGGCGCTGGTCAGCCTGGCCAAGCAGCGGACCCTGACGACCGTGCTCGTCGGGCACGTGACCAAGGACGGCTCGATCGCCGGGCCGCGCTCCCTCGAGCACCTGGTCGACGTGGTGCTGCACTTCGAGGGCGACAGCCGGGGCCGACTGCGGATGATCCGCGCGCTGAAGAACAGGTTCGGCCCGACCGACGAGGTCGGCTGCTTTGAACTCGGCGAGTTCGGGCTGATCGGCCTGCCCGACCCGAGCGGCCTCTTCTTGTCCAGGCAGCATCAGCCGGTGCCGGGGACCTGCGTGACGGTCACTCTCGAGGGCCGCCGGCCGCTCGTGGCCGAGGTGCAGACGCTGGTCTGCCCGGTCAACGGCAACGAGCCGTCCCGCCGGGTAACCTCCGGCCTCGACTTCGCCAGGGTGGGCATGACGGTCGCCGTGCTGCAACGGCGAGCGGGAGTGCGACTCGGCAGATGCGATATCTACGCGGCCACCGTGGGCGGGGTCCGGCTGACCGAGCCGGCCGTCGACCTGGCGATCTCGCTGGCGCTGGCCGGCGCCACGGCTGACCTGAGCCTGCCGTCCGACGTTGTCGCGTTCGGCGAGGTCGGCCTCGCCGGCGAGATCCGCAGCGTCGCCGGGATCGGCCGCCGGCTGACCGAAGCGGGCCGGATGGGCTTCCGCCGCGCGATCGTCCCTGTCGGCACCGACGCGATC
>DASPZH010000083.1:0-5979 GCA_035636335.1 Streptosporangiaceae bacterium | reverse complement strand
GGCTGGCTACCGGGCCGTGGGCATCGATCCCGAGGCGCCAGAAGGGGACTGGTACCGGCAGGTGGAGTTCGAGCGCTATGACACCGAACCTGTTGCCGCGATCGTGGCGTGCACGTCGTTGCACCACGTCGCGGACCTCGGCAACGTGCTGGATCGCGTCGACGCGGCGCTCGCGCCCGGAGGCGTACTGGCCGTCGTGGAATGGGCGCGGGAACGGTTTGACGAAGCAACTGCCAGGTGGTGCCAGGACCGGCTCCCCCAGCCGGGAGCAGAGCCCGGGTGGCTCGGCCAGCGATGCGCGGACTGGCGCGAGTCGGGGCTTGCGTGGCATGAGTACATCCGCCGCTGGGCGGAGGCGGAGAAGCTGCACGAGGGCCAGGACATCCTCAGCGAGCTGGGTGCCCGGTTCGACTCACGATCTGTCAGCTACGGGCCGTACTTCTTCGCTGACCTGCCGGGCGTCAGCGAAGCCGACGAGCAGGCGGCCATCGACAGCGGCCTGATCCAGGCCGGCCGGATCCAGTATGCGGGCAGGCGACGGCAAGTCGTCAGCTTATCTCGTGGCCGTTCGCCGTCAGGGTGACGTCGATGTTGCCCCGGGTGGCATTGGAGTACGGGCACACCCGGTGTGCGGCGGCGACGATCCGCGTGGCCTGCTCGGGGTCCTGAACCTGCGGCAGCGTTACGTCGAGCCGGACCGTCACCGTGAAGCTGCGGTCCGCGCTGGTGACCAGGCCAACCTGGCTGTCGATCGACACGTCGCCCACCTCGACGCGTTCGCGGCGGCCCACCACGCCAAGCGCGCCCTCGAAACAGGCCGCGTAGCCGACCGCGAAGAGCTGCTCGGGGTTCGTGCCACCGCCCTCGCCGCCCATCTCCTTCGGCGACCGGAGCTGGACGTCCAGGGCTCCGTCATCCGTGCGGCCGTGACCTTGCACGCGACCGCCGGTGACCGTCGCCTTCGCGGTGTACAGCACTTGAGCCATCTCGGCCTCCTTCTCGGGGGTTACAGGCTTGCCTCAACGGCGAGCGACCAGCGGCCGAGTGTCGCCACTACCCATCGCGGGCCGGTGGGATCGCCTGCGGCGCGGTCACATCGTGATTGTCCATGACGGCAAGAATTTCGGCTAGGTCGGCGCCCGGGCTGTCAGGTGCCGTAGAGCGTCGATGCCCAGATGTGCACGAGGGTGCTCACCAGAGTGTCCTGGTTGTCATACGGCGGGGTGCCGGTGGCGGCCAGGTAGTAGAGGCGCTCGCTGAGCCAGGTCAGCGAGCCGACGACCGCGGCGATGTCGAGGCCGCCGAGCCGCTTGAGCACCTGCTCGTCGGCGCTGATCTGCGCGAGTGCGGCGTCCGTGAAGCTCTGCATCTGTTCCAGCCAGAGTTCGGTGAGGCGCGGTTCGGTCCGCCAGTTCTCCACGATGGCTCGGAGGACGGGCGCGTTGGCACGCCACAACATGGCGCCCGCAGCGGTCCCGGCGCGCAGGGCCGCGATCTTGTCTGGCGGCCTGGCCAGCCAGGGGCTGGCGGCAACGTGACCTTGCGTGACGGCGCGCCTGACCAGTTCGGCGAGCACATCCTGCTTGCTGTCGAAGTAGAAGTAGAAGCTGCCGCGTGACACCCCCGCGGCGCGGAGGATGTCCCTGACGGCCAGACCGGCGAACTGGTGGTCCGCGAGCAGGCCGGCGGTCGCGGCCAGTATCGCCTCGCGCAGGTCCGGGCTGTCCAGGTCCGGGCTGTCACTGCCGGCCCGCCGGGCGCGCCGGGCCTGCTGCCGTCGGGCCTGCTGCTGCCGGGCCTGCTGCTGCCGGGCCTGCTGCCGCCGGGCAGGCTGGGCAGGACGCGGGGGCTGGGTCACGGGCGGCATTCTACCCTAGCTGTCTAGACATCATGTCTGAACGATATGTATAGTGCCGACATGGGCAAGTTGACCCCTCATCTGGTGGCCCGTGATCCCGATGCCGCCGCGACCTGGTATGGCTCGGTCCTTGGCGCCGTGGAGACCAGCCGGATAACCCTGCCTAGCGGCCAGGTGCTGACCATCGAGCTACGGTTCGGCGACAGCGTGCTGGCGATAGCCGACGAGTTTCCCGACATGGGCGTGGTCTCGCCGCTGACGCTCGGCGGCACCTACGGTGCCCTGCACGTCGCCGTCGACGAGGCCGCCGCGGTGTGGCAGCGGGCGCTCGAAGCGGGCGCGACCGTGTTCGAGCCGTTGCACGAGGCGTTCTGGGGGGACCGGACCGGCCAGTTCATCGACCCGTACGGGCACCGCTGGGCCATCGACCAGCACCTGCGCGATGTGCCGCACGACGAGGTCGTCCGCCTGGCCGCTGAGGCCTTTGGCGGCGGAGCGCAGGGCTGATGCGGTACCGGCGGTTCGGTGCCAGCGGCCTGCGCGTGAGCTGTCCCTGCAGACCAGCCTGCGCCGGCTGCGCACCGACTACATCGATATCTACTGGGTGCACATGTGGGACCGCCACACGCCGGCCGAGGAGACGATGCGCGCACTCGACGACGAGGTGAGTGCCGGGCGGATCCTGTACGTCGGCATCTCCGACACGCCGGCCTGGGTCGTCGCCCGGGCCAATACCCTGGCCGAGTGGCGCGGCTGGACCGCGTTCGCCGGTCTGCAGGCGCCCTACAGCCTGCTGCAGCGGGACATCGAGCGCGAGTTGCTCCCGATGGCCGAGAGCACCGGGATGACCGTTGCCGCCTGGAGCCCGCTCGCCGGCGGGATCCTTTCCGGCAAGTTCACCACGCCGAACGGTGCCGAACCGGGCACCCGCGTCAGCGCCGCCGCAGTCACCAGCCAGCAGCGCGAGGTCGCGGCCACCATACAGGAGGTGGCCGGCGGCCTCGGCGCGACCCCGGCGCAGGTTGCCATCGCCTGGACGCGGGCACGATCACCGGCCATTCACCCCATCGTCGGGGCGCGCCGTGTCGACCAGCTCGTCGACAACCTCGGCGCTACCGAGGTCGATCTCCCGGCCGGGGCGCTGGCACGGCTCGACGCGGCCGCCGAGCCCGACCTGGGGTTCCCCGCTACCTTCATCGCCGAGACGAGTCCGTGGGTCTTCGGCGCCGCCGCGCTTGCCTAGCCCCGGTTCCATGGCCGGCCGAGCCGATCGCTATCTCGCGCTCGAGCTGCGCTTGACCCTGCCCCGCAAGGCCGCGAAGCACATCGTCATGCTGATCATGCCGACTACCGCGATGGCCGCGACGGACTGGCCGAGCTGGGTCCACTGCCAGCCGTTGCCGAGCACGAGCGACCGCAGGCCGCCGAGCAGGTAAGTGACTGGGTTGAACCCGGCGACCGTGTTCAGCCAGCCGGACAGCTCGCTGCGCGGAACGTAGGACGAGGTCAGGAACAAGAACGGGAAGAACAGCAGGAAGACGGAGTTCACCGCCGCCGGGTTGCCCGTCTTGAGCGCGATCGCGTAGCCGAATCCGGCGAAGGCCAGGCTCCACAGGGATGCGAGCACGACGAACGCCACCACGCCGAGCGGCCCGGCCTCGAACCGGACCCCGAGGATGATCCCCAGAACCAGGATCGGGACGGTCAGCGCGGCCGCGACCGCGACGTCGGCGGCCATATGGCCGATCAGGATCGCCGCTCGCCGTACCGGGGTCAGGAGCAGACGGTCGAGGTACTGGGTTTGAACGTCGACGACGAGGGCCGGAGCGCGTGAGACGCCGGTGACGCCGAGCAGGATCGCGGTCGCCATCTCGAACGCGGTGTAGCTGAAGCCCGGATGACTGCCGGTCAGCTTCTTGAGCGTGGCGATGTTCACGATGAAGAAGAACAGCGCGATGAACACCGGCGGGAGGACCGCGGCCGGGTCGCGCGGCACGGCGCGCAGTGCCCGGCCGGCGATCGAGGTGAGGTCGCGCAGGAATCCGGCCGGCCGGGCCCGGATCACCTCGCCGGAGACGGTTGTCGTGATGCTCTCGGTAAGCGCGGTCATGACGGGTCCTCCCCCGAGTTCTTGCGTTCGATGTGGGTCCCGGTTAGCTCGAGGAATACGTCGTCGAGCGTTGGCGTCCGGAGGGTCAGGTCGCGGACAGTCATCTTGCTGCTGGCGAGGGCCACGGCGACCGGGCTGATCGCGCCGGCGCCGTCGGCGGTGGCGATGACCAGTTCGTCGCCGTGCGCCTCGACGCTGAGCACGCCCGGCACCGCCTCGACCTGGAGACGCGCGGCCCTGGCGTCGCCGGCCACGCGCGCGACGATGACATCGGTGCCGACCGACCGCTTCAGATCGGCGGGCGTGCCCTCCGCGACGATCCGGCCGTGGTCGATGATGCCGACGCGGTGCGCCAGCTCATCGGCCTCTTCGAGGTACTGCGTGGTCAGGAAGATGGTCGTGCCGAGCTGCTCGTTCAGCCGGCGGATCTCGGACCAGGCGCGGGCCCGGCTGGCCGGATCCAGCCCGGTAGTCGGCTCGTCCAGGAAGAGAACCTGAGGGTTGTGGACGAGCGCCGCGGCTAGATCGAGCCGCCGCTGCATTCCGCCCGAGTAGGTTCTGACTTGCCGGTCGAGGGCGTCACCCAGCTCGATCAGCTCGCCCAGTTCGGTCAGCCGCCGCGCCAGGGCCTTGCCGGACAGCCCGTAAAGCCGGCCCTGCAGGCACAGCAGCTCGTATCCGGTCTGCCTGGGGTCAAGCGCCGCCTCCTGGAGAGCGACACCGATCCGGAGCCGGACCTGACCGGGCTGGCTGGCAACGTCGTACCCGGCTACCAGCGCGCGGCCGCCGGTCGGCGCCAGGAGGGTGCAGAGAATGCGCACGGTGGTCGACTTGCCCGCGCCATTGGGCCCCAGGAAGCCGTAGATCTCGCCGGCTGGGATCCGCAGGTCGACGTGGTCGACTGCGCGGTTCCCGTTGTAGTACCGGACCAGCGCGTCGGCGCGGACAGCGTAGCCCGACGGGCTTGCGCCGCTGATGTCGTCGACCTGGCCAGCATGATCCGCCGGCCAGGCATGCGACCGGACGAGCTCCCTGGTCGAAATCTCCGGCTCGGAGATGAGTGTTCTCATCGGATATCCCCTGTGTTCTGGTGTACCTGTACCGGGCTAGGTCGGCCGAGCCGCCGCTGGGGCCAGCGCCGGATCCTCGCGCTGGCGCAGAGCCGCTCAGCCTGCCTTCTAACCAGACGTCGATCGAGAACGGCCTACATAGACATCACCGCGGAAGTTTCCTCGCGAGGTCCACGACCGCCTGACGCCGTCGGACCGGACGCCGCGTGGTTGCCTGCCTTCGTCATGTCAGCAACGCTACGATCGGCCACTGACAATTTCGCCGTGCGCAATGGCCGGACCCCGGTTAGCTGTGCCGAGCGCGATCCAAGAGTTCGGCCGCTAGCCGCCCACCTTTTACATCCGAAATTGCGCGCAGTATCACTGAACGGGCGTCAAGCCGTATCTCATGACTCGGTGTGCTAAGCCTTTTTTGGATAACGCAATGACCCCCGAAGCGGCCCCGTTGCCGATACTCTCTCACGGAGCGTGGCTTCCAGCGCGCACTGTGCAACGATCAGCTACTTGCGGCCGGAGGAGTTCATCATGGGGGGTCGGCCGGATTCAGCCACGGGCACGATCGCCCCCGACGGGGGCGTGACGGTCGCGCAGCGCAGGCGGCTGGCTTGGTGGCGACTGCGATCCTGGCGCCAGGACGTCGAGGTGCTGGCCAGGGTCCGGGACGGACTGGCGAGACTGCCGGGCGACCCTGACGAGGACGGCGCCCCGGCGAGCGGGTTGACGCCGTCCCGTAAGTCAGCGACGACTGGTGAGTCAGGACCGCGGTGCGCAACGACTGAAGAGCCGCGGAGCGCAAGCGATGAAGCGCCCAGCCAGTCACCGGAACCCGCGATCGCGGCTATCCGGCAGACCTTTGCCAGTGTCGAGGCGGCCGGAGACGAGGGCATTGCTTACTTCTACGCCCGGTTGTTCGTGGCCAGTCCCGAGCTCAGGGAGCTCTT
>DASPZH010000082.1:0-3893 GCA_035636335.1 Streptosporangiaceae bacterium | reverse complement strand
CGCGGCCGCGTGCCGCACGTGCAGCAGGAACGAGGTGCCGCCGACGCCGGTGCCGTCCATCCAGCGGGGCACGATGCCGAGCGAGTGGGCGACCTGGACCGGCCCCGGCGAGCTGACCGTCGCGATCCCGTCGATGTCCTTGGTCGTCAGGCCCGCGTCGGCCAGCGTGTTCAGCGCCGCCTCGGTGTGCAGTTGCAACGCGGAGTGGCCCGGCAGCTTGCCGACCCGGTCGGTCTCCGCGGCGCCCGCGATGATCACCCCGCTCATGGTGTGTCTCCCGCTCGCGGCTCCGCCGCGGGGGCGAAGATCGGCAGCGTCACGTCGCCGCGGCGCTCGAACGTGACCCGGAGCGGCATGTCGAGCACCAGGTCCTGCGGCGTGTTCGGCACGCCGGTCAGGTTGGTCATCATCCGCGGTCCCTCGGCGAGCTGGACGACGGCGACCGCGTACGGGGCCTCGCCGAACCCGGGCGCCGGCCGGTGGCTGATCACGTACGAGTACAGCGTGGCCTCGCCGCTGGCGCTGAACCACTCCACGTTCGCCGAGCCGCACGCCGGGCAGACCGGCCGGGGGTAGAAGTACGGCTTAGCGCAGTCCAGGCAGCGCTGGATCCGCAGCTCGCCGGCCGCGCAGCCGTCCCAGAACGGCTGGGTGTCCGGTGTCGGCACCGGCACGGCCTTGCCGTCGCCGGCCGTGGCCGGCCCCGTCCCGGCTGGCCCCGTGCTTGCTGGCCCCGTGCTTGCTGGCCCCGTCCCGGCTGGCCCCGTGCTTGCTGGCACCGCCATCTACTTGGACCGGCCGAGCGGCGGGCCGAACGAGCGCTCGACCTGGGCAGCGAGGTCGTCGACGTCCCACGGGCCCGTGCCGATGATGCGCACCACGGGCTCGGGGTTGCTGTACAGCGCGACCTCGTAACCCGAGGAGTGCAAAATCCGCCCGGTGATCCAGCCGGACTGCTCGCTGGCCAGGTAGGCGACGATGGGCGCGACGTTGTCCGGCGACCACTCGTCGGCGCTTACCCGCGTCCTGCGCCGCTCCGCCGGCACCGAGTCGGTCATCCGGGTCGCCGCGCCCGGCGAGACCGCGTTCGCGGTCACGCCGTACTGGCGCAGCGCGTTCGCGCACGAGTAGGTCAGCCCCACGATGCCCATCTTGGCCGCCGCGTAGTTCGGCTGGCCGGGCGCCCCGTGCAGGCCGGAGACCGAGGTGAAGTTGATGATGCGGTTCTGCGCCTGGGCGTCGCGCACCGACCGCCAGTGCGCCGCGGCGAACTTGGTCGTGTTGAACGTGCCCTTCAGGTGCACCCGGATGACGTCATCCCACTCTTGCTCGGTCATGTTGAACACCATCCGGTCGCGCAGGATGCCGGCCACGTTCACCAGCACGTCCAGCCGGCCGAACTGCTCGATCGCGGTGCCTATCAGCGCCTCGGCGGCGGCGTGGTCCGACACGTCGGCGCCGTTGGCCACCGCCTTGCCGCCGGCCGCGCCGATCTCCTCGGCGACGGCGCCTGCGGGACCGGCGTCGCTGCCCGAGCCGTCGACAGCCGAGCCGAGATCGTTGACGACGACCGCCGCGCCCTGCCCGGCCAGTAGTGTGGCCACCGACCTGCCGATGCCGCGCCCGGCACCGGTCACTATCGCGACACGCCCGTCAAGCCGACCCATCGCTGCTCACCGGCCCTTTCCTGGCTGGACTTGAGTCCGATTACTAGAATTATCTTCTGGAATTAGCTTCAGGTGGGGAACTTGGCACGGTCAAGGCGGCCGTGTCAAGACCAGGAACGGATCGGTGAGCCGCATGCCGAACGATCTGACGACCAGGCCGGCGGGCGGGGCCTGGCAGTGGGGGCGCACCAAGCAGACCCAGCGCGCGCTGCTTGACGCCGCCCGGGCGGTGTTCGCCGAGCAGGGTTTCGCCAGTGCCAGCATCGCCGACGTGGTCGAGCGGGCCGGCTCGAGCGTGGGCAGCCTGTACCACCACTTCGGCGGCAAGAGCGAGCTCTTCCTGGCCCTGTGGCAGGAGCACCAGGCGGCGCACGAGCAGGCGGCGAGCCAGGCGGTGGCCCAGGCGCGCCGGTCCGGCGTCACCGACCCGACCACCTTGTTCTGCGTCGGGGCCAGGGCGTTCCTGGAGGGAAGCTGGCTGCGCCGGGACCTGGCGATGCTGTTCGTCTCCGGCGACGGGCCGCCCGGGTTCGAGCTCATGAAGCGGGGCCGGGAGCACGAGTGGGTCAGCCAGAACGACGCGTTGCTGCGGCTCGCCGACACCTCACTCGACCGGCTCTACGCGGCCATCCTGACCTCTCTGATCGGCGTGGGCGCCCGCGAGGTCGCGGCCTCGAAGACCCGCCGCCAGGCCAACGCCGTCATCGACGCCGTGATCGAGTACGCACGGCGGACCATGGCCGGCGGCCCGTGGTCGCCCGCCGACCTCGCCGGCCGCTGACCGGCCCGTCGCCCGCAAGCTCGCCACTTACCCCTGGTTGGCGTCGTTTTCCGCGCCGGGTTTCACGCTTTGTGCGCGAAAAGTCGGAAACTAGATCCGGGCAAGTCGGGGGCGCGCGGCCCGGTCGGCGCGGCCGGGCCGCGCGCTGGGACCGGCCGGCACCGGCCGGCACCGGCCGGCCCGCCTTGACAAGGCCACGGGGGCTTTGTTGAGATCGAACCTAGAATTTGATTCTAGGATTGCAACCCCCGCCGGAGGCTCGTCATGGACCTTGACCTCGGCCCGGAGGTCGCGGAGTTCCGCGCGCGGCTCAGGGACTGGATGGCGGCGAACGCCCCGGCGGAACTCGCCGGGCTGACCGACTGGACGATCGCGGCGACTGCGGGCGGATACCAGGGAGCCGAGCTGGCCAGGGCGTCGAACGACCCGGCCTACGCCGAGTGGGCGCGCAGGCTCGCCGACGCCAGGCTGATCTGCCCGCAGTGGCCGACCGAGTTCGGCGGCCAGGCCCTGGACGGCGTCCGGCTCGCCGTGCTGAACGAGGAGTTCCACGCGGCGGGCCTGCCGCGGGTCAGGCGGGGCATGGGCGAGAGCCTGGTCGGCCCGGCCGTCATCGTGCACGGCACGCCGGAGCAGCGGGCGCACTTCCTGCCCAGGATCATCTCCGGCGAGGACGTCTACTGCCAGGGATTCTCCGAGCCTGACCACGGCTCTGACCTGGCCAGCGTGCAGACCAGGGCCGAGGTGGACGGCGACGAGGTGGTCATCACCGGCACGAAGGTGTGGACCTCGGGCGCGGCCCGGGCGAACATGATGTTCGCGCTGTGCCGCAGCGACCCGGCGGCGGAAAAGCACGCCGGGCTGTCGTACGTGCTGTTCCCGTTCACCGACCCCGCGGTCAGGTACCGGCCGATCAGGCAGATGTCCGGCGCCGCGGAGTTCTGCGAGGACTTCATCGACGGGGTGCGGGTGCCGCTGTTCAACGTGATCGGCGGGCTGAACAACGGCTGGAAGGTGGCCATGACCACGCTCGGGCACGAGCGCGGCGGCGCGGCGACCGTTCAGCATCTGGGCTTCGAGCGGGAGTTCTGGGAACTTGTGGAGACCGCGCGCAAGTACGGCCGGGACGCCGACCCGCTGGTGCGCCAGCAGCTTGCCTGGGCCTACACCGGGGTGCAGGTGATGCGGTTCAGCGGGCTGCGCACACTGGGCCAGGTCGCCGACGGACGGCCGCCCGGCCCCGAGGCGTCGGTCGCCAAGCTGGCCTGGAGCGAGTACCACAAGCGCCTCGGCGAGATCGCGGTCGGCATTGTCGGGGCCGACGCGCTGGTACGCCCGGACGGTCCCAACTACCCGACCACGCAGTGGCAGAACGTCTTCTTGTCCAGCCGGGCGGGCACGATCTACTCGGGCACCAGCGAGATCCAGCGCAACATCGTGGGCGA
>DASPZH010000081.1:0-5885 GCA_035636335.1 Streptosporangiaceae bacterium | reverse complement strand
TGATGTACGAGGTGCCGAGCCGCAAGGACGTCGAGCGGGTCGTGATCACCGCCGAGGCCGTGCTGGAGAACGTCAACCCGACCCTGGTGCCGCGCGACGTCGCGCCGCGGCGGACGCCACGGGAGAAGTCGGCCTGACGGGCCCGGCCTGACGGGCCCGGCCTGACGGGCTCAGCCCTGCTGCAGGTCGAAGCGCATCTTGATCATCATCTTCGCGAGTTCGCCGACGCTGGTGTCCCTGACCGGGGAGACCAGCGCGCCGATCGTATGGCCTGTCGCCCAGCCGCAGACCGACACCGAGGTCAGTCCCAGCCAGGCCACCGTGCAGTTCGCGGTGCCGCCCCGATGACCAGGGGCGACCCGCCACGGGCCCACGACGGCGTACGGGCCGAGCAGCCCTCTCATCAGGCGGACGATCGTCGCCGACGGGCGGCCGAGCACCCCGCTCGCGTCGAGGCCGAGATACATCACCCAGGACGGGTGGTAGGTCGCGGGATCGAGGTGCCCGGGCTCGCCGTAGAGCCCGGACGTCGAGTCCGCCGTGATCGCGCGGGCTGCGGGCCCGTTCTCGCTGGCCGTGGCGCCGGCCGCCTTCCCGGATCCGGCCGCCTTCCTGGCGTCGGCCACCAGGCCGCCGCTGACCACGCCGAAACGCTGCCTGAACTGGCTCACGATCGCCAGCTCGGCCGGGTCGGTGATCGCGCCAAAGCGCCTGGGGTATCCGCCGGCTAGCCTCGGCGCCGGAATGACCAGGGGACCGGCCAGCTTCCTGGCCGTCGCCTGGCTGGTCGTGATGGCCCGCTCTGCGATGTAGGCCGTTGCCAGTCCCATCAGTACCGCCGCCACGGTCATCAGCGCGAGCAGCGGTATCGCCCACCGGGCCGACAGCCGCCGGGTCACTTGGCGGTAGGCCGCCCCGGACCACGGCTTGCCGGCCGTCCCGTACGCCGAGCGCTCGGCGGCGACGCCTGGCGGCCGCAGCGCCGCGACCGGGAAGCCCTCCGCCGTGAGCCCCGCTGCGGCATCGGCCGGGGCCGACGCCGCTGTCAGGCCGGCCGACCGCGCCCACGCTTGCTGGACAAACGGCGCGAGCCCCCACCGCGTCACAAGCCGGCCCAGCGTCGCACGCAGGTCCGAGCCGCCGTTCCCGTCCGGCCGGTCGCGACTAACGGTCCACGGCCCGGCCAACGGATCATCACCTCATCTTCGCGACATAGCCAGCTAGCGACGCCGACCGCGACAGATCAGCAACATGGCTCAAGTAAGCATATGTGGTGACTGCATCGCAGGGCGGGCATGCGCACGAGCCCGCTGCACCGGCTCCCGCCGCGCTAGGCCGACATCCGCTCATGATCGCGAAGGATTTTCCCCCGTCGGCGAGGAAAATCCTTCGCGATCATGAGCGGCCGGGTGAAGCCGGCGCGCGGGCCCCGCCGCAGGCGTTGGGCACAGCCGCGACGGACCGGTCGCCGCGCCCTCTAGACTTTGCTGACGTGACGACCGCTGACCACACCGCGCCCGCTGAGCATTCCGGGCCCGCTGAGCATTTCGGGCCCGCTGAGCATGCCGGGCCCGCTGAGCATGCCGGGCCCGCTGAGCATGCCGGGCCCGCCGGCCCCGCACGCCCCGCGGAGCACGCCGGGCCGCCGTCGGCCGAGCCCCGGCAGCTACCACCGCAGTACGTTCCCGGCGAGGTCGAGTCCCGCCGCTATGCGGGCTGGGTAGACGCCGGCTACTTCACCGCCGACGCCGCGTCGGACGCGCCGGCCTTCACGATCATGATCCCGCCGCCGAACGTCACCGGCTCGCTGCACATCGGCCACGCGCTTGACCACACGCTGATCGACGCCCTGACCCGGCGCCGCCGGATGCAGGGGTACAACGCCCTGTGGCTGCCCGGTACCGACCACGCCGGCATCGCCACCCAGAACGTGGTCGAGCGCGAGCTCGCCGGGGAGGGCCTGAGCCGGCACGACCTCGGCCGGGAGGAGTTCGTCCATCGGGTCTGGCAGTGGAAGGCCACCTACGGCGGCAAGATCGGTTCCCAGATGCGCCGCCTCGGCGACGGCGTCGACTGGACCCGCGAGCGGTTCACGATGGACGACGGGCTGTCCCGCGCGGTCCAGACCATGTTCAAGCGGTTGTTCGACGACGGCCTGATCTACCGGGCGGACCGGATCATCAACTGGTGCCCCCGGTGCATGACCGCGCTTTCCGACATCGAGGTCGACCACTCCGACGACGAGGGCGAGCTGGTCAGCGTCAGGTACGGGGATGGCGACACAGCCGTGGTCGTGGCGACCACCCGCGTCGAGACCATGTTGGGCGACACGGCCGTGGCCGTGCACCCGGACGACCCGCGCTACGCCTCCCTCGTCGGCAAGACGGTGGAGCTGCCGCTGACCGGCCGGCGCATCCCCGTCGTCGCCGATCCGCACGTCGACCCGGAGTTCGGCACCGGCGCGGTCAAGGTGACCCCGGCACACGACCCCGACGACTTCGAGATCGGCCGCCGCCATGACCTGCCCAGCCTGACGATCATGGACGAGCGCGGCGTGATCACCGTGGCCGGCCCGTTCGAGGGCCTTGACCGCTTCGAGGCCAGGCCGGCTGTTCTCGCGGCACTGCGGGAACAGGGCCGCGTTGAAAAAGAAATACGACCATACCTGCACGCCGTCGGCCACTGTGACCGGTGCGGAACCACCGTGGAGCCCCGGCTGTCGCTGCAGTGGTTCGTCAAGGTCGGCCCGCTGGCCAAGGCGGCCGGCGACGCGGTGCGGGACGGACGGGTGCGGATCTTCCCGGCGCAGCTCGCCGCGCGCTACTTCGACTGGGTCGACGACATGCACGACTGGTGCATCAGCCGCCAGCTTTGGTGGGGGCACCGGATCCCGGTCTGGTACGCAGAGGACGGGCAGGTCCGCTGCGTCGGGCCGGACGAGGAGCCGCCGGGCGAGGGCTGGACCCGGGACCCGGACGTGCTCGACACCTGGTTCTCCTCGGCGCTGTGGCCGTTCTCCACGCTGGGCTGGCCGGACGACACCGCGGACCTGCGCGCGTTCTACCCGACCAGTGTGCTGGTGACCGGGTACGACATCCTGTTCTTCTGGGTCGCGCGGATGATGCTGTTCGGCCTGTACGCGATGGCCGCCGGCGGGGCGGAGCGGGCCGTGCCGTTTCGCCAGGTCGCGCTGCACGGCCTGGTGCGGGACGCGCAGGGCAAGAAGATGTCGAAGTCGCGCGGCAACACCGTCGACCCGCTCGACTGGATCGACAGGTTCGGCGCCGACGCGACCCGGTTCACCCTGGCCAGGGGCGCCAGCCCGGGCGGCGACGTCGCGCTGAGCGAAGAGTGGGTGGCCGGCGCGCGCAACTTCTGCAACAAGCTGTGGAACGCCGCCAGATTCGCGCTCATGAACGGCGCGGACGCGGGCGGGGAGCTGAGCGCCGCCGACCGGGCCGAACTGAGCGTCCCCGACCGGTGGATACTGTCCCGGCTGGCCGCCGTCATCGCCGAGACCGACGCGCTGTTCGAGGAGTTCGAGTTCGCGAAGGCCTGCGACGTCATCTACCACTTCGCCTGGGACGAGTTCTGCGACTGGTATCTGGAGCTGGCCAAGCCGGTGCTGGCCAGCAAAGGGCTGGCCAGCGCGGGCGAGGCCGCGGTCGGCCTGACCCGCCGCGTGCTCGGGCACGTGCTCGACCAGTTGCTGCGGCTGATCCACCCGGTGATGCCGTTCGTCACCGAGGAGCTGTGGACCGCGCTGACCGGCGGCGAGTCGGTGGTGGTCGCGGACTGGCCCACGGCGGCGGCGGATGCGGCGGACCCGGCCGCCGAGGCGGTGGTCGAGTCGCTGATGCGCCTGGTCACCGGCATCCGCAGGTTCCGCGCCGACCAGGGGCTGCGGCCCGCGCAGCCGGTGCCCGCCGCGTTCACGGGGATCGCGGACTCGCCGCTCGCGCCGCACGAGGCCTCGATCCGCGCGCTGCTGCGGCTGACCGGGCCCGCCGACGGCTTCAGCCCGAACGCCGCGGTCCAGGCCGAGGGGGTCACGGTCGAGCTGGACACGTCATCGGCGATCGACGTCGTCGCCGAGCGGCGCAGGCTGGCCAAGGAGCTCGCCGCGGCACAGGCCGATGCCGAGGTTTCGCAACGCAAGCTCTCGAGCCAGTCGTTCGTCGAGAAGGCGCCTGCCGCCGTGGTGGCCAAGAGCAGGGAGCGGCTGGCCACGGCCCAGGCAGAGATCGCGCGGCTGGAAGAACGCCTCGCCGCCCTGGCCGCCCCGTGAGCGTCGATGAGCGCTGACGTTCAGGCGCGGCTGCGCGAGGTCGAGGGGCAGATCCTGGCCCGCCGGCCCGAGCACTCGATCGACCCGTCGCTGGACCGGATCAGAGAGCTGACCGGCCTGCTCGGCGACCCGCAGCGCTCCTACCCTGTGATCCACGTGACCGGGACGAACGGCAAGACGTCGACGGCGCGGATGGCGCAGACGCTGCTGCGCGCGCGCGGCCTGCGCACGGGGCTGTTCACCAGCCCGCACCTGACCTCTATCCGCGAGCGGATCTGCGTGGACGGCGAGCCGCTGAGCGCCGAGCGGTTCGTCGAGGTCTACGCGGAGATCGAGCCGTACCTGAAGCTGGTCGACGACAACCAGCCGGTCCCGCTGTCGTTCTTCGAGGTGCTGGTCGCGATGGCGTTCGCCGCGTTCGCCGACGCTCCGGTCGACGTGGCCGTCGTCGAGGTCGGGATGGGCGGCACCTGGGACAACACCAACGTGGCCGACGGCGCCGTGGCCGTGATCACCCCTATCTCAATCGACCATGCCCAGTACCTCGGCGACACGGTGGCGGCGATCGCGGCCGACAAGGCCGGGATCATCAAGCCGGGCGCTGTCGCGGTGCTCGGGCAGCAGCCCGTCGAGGCGGCGACCGAGCTGCTGCGCCGGTCGGCCGAGGTCGGCGCCACGGTGGCCAGGGAGGGCATCGAGTTCGGCGTGATCAGCCGGGAGTTGGCCGTCGGCGGGCAGCGGCTGGCGATCAAGGGGCTGCTCGGCGAGTACCACGACCTGTTCCTGCCGCTGTTCGGCGCGCACCAGGCCGCGAACGCCGCGTGCGCGCTCGCCGCCGTCGAGGCATTCTCCGGCGGGGCGGGCTCGCCGGACGGGGTTTCCGGTGAGGACGCGGACGGTGCCGTCGGCGCGGGCGCCGACCTGGTCGGCGGTGCTGGCAGTGCTGGCGGTGCTGGCGGTGCTGGATGGCTGCTCCGGGGCACTTTCGCGCTGGACGCCGACCTGGTCGCCGGGGCGTTCGCGCTGATGACCTCGCCAGGCCGGCTGGAGATCGTCAGGCGCAGCCCGGTCGTGCTGGTCGACGCCGCGCACAACCCGGCCGGGATGGCGGCCACCGCCGCCGCTCTGGCCGAGTCGTTCGGGCCCGCCGAGGTGATCGCCGTGCTCGCGGTGAGCGCCGACAAGGACGTGGCCGGCGTTCTCGGCGAGCTCGAGCCCGCTGCGGCCGCCGTCGTGGCGACGAGCAACTCCTCGGCCCGGTCGATGGACCCGGAGGAGCTGGCCGAGCTGGCCAGGCAGGTGTTCGGGCCCGACCGCGTGCACGTCGCCGGTCGGCTGGACGACGCGATCGAGGTCGCGGTCGGCCTGGCCGACGAGGCGGCGGCGGTTATCGGCGGCCCGCTGGCCGGCCTGATGGCGGGTCAGGACGACCTGGAGGCCGCGGCGGCCGGGACGGTCGTGCTGATCACCGGCTCGGTGATCACCGCCGGGGACGCCCGGCTGCTGCTGACCGGGCGCGGATGAGCAGGCTCAGCGCCATCGTCCTGGTACTCGAGGCGGTCGTGATCGCGCTGACGGCCGTGCCCGCGGTGAAGCT
>DASPZH010000080.1:0-2541 GCA_035636335.1 Streptosporangiaceae bacterium | reverse complement strand
TTGACCTGGATGCCGGTCTTGTGGTTCAGGCCGCTGGCCCCGGTCGACGAGCACGCCGCCAGCAGCGGGCCCGCCGCGCCGACCGCGCCGACGGCGCCCGCCGCTCCGGTCAGGCGCAGGAATCCGCGCCGGTCAAGCCCGGGACCCCAGCCCGGCCAGGTGCGCCTGGTCGCCGGCGCCGCGGGTCTGCGTGATCTGTTGTGCTGCGTCATGAGCTATTCGCCTCCAAGGGGCGCTCGGTGAAAATTGCCAAGACGTGCGGCCACGTACCGGCCCACGTCGGCGCTCGGCTTCTCCATCGGAGCCAGGTACCCGGCCGTGAACCGGCGCGAGGTCATGCCGTCCTGCACGCGCTCGCAGATCAGCCAGTCCTGGCGGTTGACCAGGTCCCAGAAGCTGACCGCGTCGCTGGGGTCGAAGTCCGGCCTGGCCATCTCGTCCGGGTGGAAAAGGAAATCGCAGACGACGGTGGTACGTCCCGCCGCCCGCGGCCATACGGTGAACGCGGCTACGTGGTCGGCCGACAGGCTGATCATCAGATTGGGCAGCACGAGCTCGCCGAAATGGCGGGTCCGCTCGGTCTCGGACAGGCCCGGGAACGGCAGTCGCGTGGTCGTTCCCGTTGCCGTCAATGTGTAGGCACCGTCCCGGTGCGGCACTCCCGCTTCCCAGCTCACGTCGCCGCCGTCGCGAGCGAAGTCGGGTATCAGCTCGCACAGCTCGGGATGGACCGGGCCGCAGTGGTAGCACTCGTTGTAGTTCTCGAGCACGACCTTCCAGTTCGCGGCGACCTCGTAGCTCAGCCGGGCGCCGGCCCGCAGGTCGGCCAGCGGAAACGAGGCCAGCCGGCCATCGATCTCCCCGACCGCCTCGGCCAGCGCCGGCCCGGCGCCGGGCTCGAGCCTGGCGAACAGGAAGCCGCCCCAGGTGGCGACGTCGACCGGGTGCAGGGACAGGGCCGCGCGGTGGCCGCGCAGGTCGGGCAGGAACGGCGCGGACCGCAGCCTCCCGTCCAGGCCGTAGGTCCAGGCGTGGTACGGGCACCCGATCGCCCCGGCGAAGCACCCGGTTCGCGCGGCCACGCCGGACTGACCCGCCGCGGGCTCGCCGTGCTCGGGCGGAACCAGCCGCGAGCCGCGGTGCCGGCACACGTTGTAGAACCCGCGCAGCTCGCCGTCGTCGCCGCGGACAACCACCACGCTCTCCCCCGCGACGTCGGCGGTCAGGTAGTCCCCCGGCCCGGCCAGGATCTCGGCGCGTCCGACGCAGAACCACCCGGTGAACAGGACCGCCTCCCGCTCCCTGCGGAACTCGGCCTCGGAGACGAAACTCGCCCGCGGCAGGCTGAGATCGAGCGGAATGGCGGCGACGCCCGCGCCATTCCCGCCGCTGCGCGCTGGCACCGCCTTCTGCGTCTGCACCACTGCCTCCCTCGTGCTGTTCGGGAATATATCGCTCAATGCCCTCGCAAAAATAATCAGTCGTCCGAATACGCCAGCTCCGGGTTGATCGGCGCGCCTTCGGCAAACCGGCCAGGCCGGAATGCGGCCAGGTCGACGTGGGCGGCGGCACCCGCGACGATCAGCTCGGCCAGCGCCTCCCCGACGGCCGGCGAGATCTTGAAGCCCATGCCGGAGAACCCGGCCGCGACGACCAGTCCCGGCCGGCCGGGCACCTCGCCGAGCATCGGCCTGGCGTCCGGCGTCATGTCGTACACCCCGGCGATGCCGCGCACGATCCCGCCGTCGGCCAGCGCGGGAACGCGGCGCGCCGCCGATCCGACCATCCCGGCCAGCTCGGCGAGCTCGGCGTCCGGCGCGGCCGGCGGGACCCGGTCCGGGTCGGGCCCGCGCGGTCCGGTGAAGGCGCCGACCAGTGTCATCTGCCCGGCCGCCTCGGGCCGGAAGTAGGTCTGCGTGGTCGAGTCGATGCACGCCACGCCCGCGCCGCCGCCCGCCGGATGGCCCACGACCGCGACCTTGTGCAGTTCGGTCTCGATCGGCAGGTCGATCCCGGCACCGGCGAGCAGCGGCGGCGACCACACCCCGCAGGCGAGCACGACGACGCCGGCGTGCACCGGCCCGTCGTCGGTCAGGGCCCCGGTCACGCGGTCGCCGTCGGTGAGCAGCCCGCGGACGGGCGTGTTCGGCCGGTAGCCGGCCCCGGCCTCGCGCGCCGCGGCCAGCAGGTCGCCGGCCACGATCGCACCGTCGCCGTAGCCGCCATCCGGTTCCCAGGCGGCGCACTCGACGTCGTCGGCGCGCAGTCCCGGCGCGACCCTGGCCAGCTCGGCGCCATCGATGACCTCGGCGTTCGCCCCGTGCTCGCGCTGCATGGCGACGTTCGCCCGCAGCCGTGGTGTTTCTTCTTTCGCTACGATGCGCACGAAGCCGGTCCGGCGCACGCAGGCCGGCCGCCCGGTCAGCTCGGTCCAGGCCCGGAACATCGCGTCGCTGCGGACCGCGAGGTCGACCTCGGGCGGGAACGTGTAGTGCATCCGCACCAGGGCCGACGACCGGCTCGACATGCCCGATCCCGCCG
>DASPZH010000079.1:0-2695 GCA_035636335.1 Streptosporangiaceae bacterium | reverse complement strand
ACCGGCCGGGTCTACCTGTCCGGCCGCGAGGACGACGTCCGCCAGGCCAGCGAGGCCGTGACGGCGCTGCTGGGCGAGCCCGGGTGACGGCAGTGAGCGAGCGGGAGACAGTGAGCGAGCGGGAGACAGTGAGCGAGCGGGAGACACGGTGAGCGAGTTTCCGCTGGACATGGCGACCGCCGGCGAGCTGCGCAGGCTGGTCGGCGAGGTCCTGGCCGAGGTGCTCCCCGGCCTGCGCCGGGCGCCGGGTCCCGCGCCGGGTCCCGCCCCGGGTCCCGCCCCGGGTCCCGCGCCGGGCCCGGTGTCGCCGGTGACGCTATCTGCCGTCCGGCCGGCGCCGAAGCCGGCGGAGCCGGCCTCGGCGCTCACCGCGGGCGGCATTCCTTCCGGCGTGCCGGCCGGCCGTCGCGTCGGCGCACCGGCCGCCGGTTCAGGCGCCGGGACGCCAGCTCGGCCCGCGGTTCCCGCCGTTCCCGCGGTTCCCGCCGCTCCGGCCGGGCCTTCCGCGGCGGACTTCTTCAGCGTCCGGGTCGGCACCGACGCCGAGTTGCACGAGTTCGCGCTGCGCGTGCTGCGGCTGGCGGACAATCCCAAGCTCCGGCGCGACCTGATCGCGGGGTGGGTCAGGTTCCGGCTCGCGGGCGAGACCCCGGGGCAGGCCGCCGCGGCGGCACGGCCCGCGCACCGGGTGGACAAGGGTGCGGTCACCGAGCGGGCCGTCGCCGCGGCCGCGGCGGCGGGGGCCCGGCTGGTGCTCGGGCCGCGCGCGGTGCTGACCCCGCTGGCCAAGGACAAAGCGCGGGCGCTCGGGGTCCCGATCGACAAGGAGCGGTGATGCTGCAAGGAACGGTGGTCGGCAATGTCTGGTCCACCAAGCGGATCGACGGCCTGCCGAACGGCGCCTTCCTCGAGGTCGAGGTCGCCGGCTCGGGGGACCGCCTGGTCGCGTTCGACGTGCTGGGCACCGGCCAGGGCGAGCGGGTGCTCGTCGCCCAGGGATCGGTGGCGGCCGGCTGGCTGCCCGGCCGGCCGCCCGTGGACGCGCTCATCATCGGCTCCATAGACGAGCCGTCGCCGGCCGCGGGCCAGCCGGGGCCGGGGCCGGGGAAGAGCACGGGGGGCAAGTCCAAGCAGGAGCCGGGACCGGCTCGAGCTTCCCGTTAAGGAAAATGACTCAGAGAGGAAACGCTGATGGCACAGAACGCGCTCGGCATGATCGAGACCAAGGGTTACGTGGCGGCCCTGGCCGCCGCCGATGCCATGGTCAAGGCCGCGAACGTGGTGATCGTCGGACGGCAGGAGGTCGGCGACGGGCTGGTCGCCGTCATCATCAACGGCGACGTGGGCGCGGTGAAGGCCGCCACCGAGGCCGGCGCGGAGACCGCCTCCAGCGTCGGCGAGCTTGTCTCCGTGCACGTGATCCCGCGTCCGCACGGCGAGCTCGGCAAGCACTTCGTGGTCTCTGAATGACCCGGAGCTCGGCCACCGAGCTGCGGGTCTACCTGCCGATCGCCGGGCTGCGCCGGCAGTTCGCGGCCTACCTGGGCACGCCAACCCGCGCCCGCGGGTATCCGGCGGCCGAGGGTGACCACGCGCTGATCGTCGAGGTCGCGCCGGGCCTGGCGATCGAGCGGGTCACCGACCTGGCGCTGCGGGCCGAGCCGTCGGTCGAGCCGGGGATCTTGTTCGTGGAGCGGCAGTTCGGCGTGCTCGAGGTTCACTCGCCCAGCGCCGGCGCCGTCGCGCGTGCCGGCCAGGCCATACTGGACGGGCTCGGCCGCAGCGCGTCGGACCAGCTCAGGCCGCAGCTTCGGTACTCCGACATCATCACCGACGTCACCGACCAGCAGGCGGTGATCATCAACCGGTCGCGCCAGGCGTCGATGCTCCTGCCCGGCCAGTCGCTGCTGGTGTGCGAGATGACCCCGGCCCTGTTCGCCGCCGTGGCCGCGAACGAGGCCGAGAAGGCCGCGCCGGAGAACACGCTCGTGGACGTGACGATGATCGGCGCGTCAGGCCGGCTGTATATCGCGGGCACCACCGCGGGCGTCACCAGCGCCGCGGCCGAGATCGACCGCCTGCTCGCCAGCATCCAGGGGCGGGATCAATGAGCGAGCCGAAGGGGCGCGGCGGCGCCTGGACTGAGGAGCCTGCGACGAGGGAAGGCGCCGCCCAAGAGCGCCCTGGAGGTGAGCGGGGAGCGCTGAGCGGCACCGGCAACCCGCAGGAGGCCGTGCTCCGCGTCTACGACCCGTTCGCCAGGGCCGCGCTCGAGCCGTTCGGGTTCCCCGCCGACGCCCACGTCGCGCTGCTCAGCCTGTCCGAGAACGCCACCTACCGGATCGACGATCCCGCGGCCAGCCGGACCGCGGTGCTGCGGGTGCACCGCACCGGCTACCACGCGCCGGGCGCGGTCGCCTCCGAGCTCGCCTGGCTGCAGGCGCTGCGCGCCGACGAGGGGCTGCAGACCCCGGCCGTCTACCGCGCGGCCGACGGGCGCGAGGTCGTCGACGTCACGGTCGGCGACCTGACCAGGCAGACCGTGCTGTTCGAGTGGCTGGCCGGCACCGAGCCGCACGAAGACCATCTGACTGAGAAGTTCGAGCTGCTCGGCGAGATCTGCGCCCGCATGCACCGGCACGCGCGGGCCTGGCGGCGGCCCGCCGGGTTCGTGCGGTTCGACTGGGACTTCGAC
>DASPZH010000078.1:0-25258 GCA_035636335.1 Streptosporangiaceae bacterium | reverse complement strand
CCAGGCACATACCCCGGCTGACCCGGCTGAACCGGTTGCCCGCGCCGCTGGCCTGGCTGACCCGGCTGCCTAGGCCGCTGCCCTGGCTGCCCGCGCCGCTGACCAGACTGACCCGGCCGCCCGCGCCGCTGGCCCGGCTGACCCGGCCGCCCGCGCCGCTGGCCCGGCTGACCCGGCTGCCCGGGCGGCTGGCCCGGCTGGCCCGGCTGACCCGGCTGCCCGGGCGGCTGGCCCGGCAGACCCGGCTGCCCGGGCCGACCCGGCTGCCCGGGCGGAAACCCGGGCCGACCCGGCTGCCCGGGCGCGAACCCGGGCCGACCCGGCTGGCCGGGCGGAACCCCGGGCTGGCCCGGCGACCCGGGCGGGAACCCCGGCTGACCCGGCGATGCGGGCCGCGGCCCCGGCTGCCGGGCAGGCGCAGGCGTGAATCCCGGCTGACCAGGTGACCCGGGCGGAAACCCGTGCTGGCCCAGCGACCCGGGCGCGAATCCCGGCCGACCCGCCTGGCCGGGCTGGAATCCGGGCTGACCCGGCTGGCCGGGCCGGACTCCGGGCTGACCCGGCTGCCGGGAGTCAACCCCAGGCGGGCCGGTCGACCCGGACCCGACCCCAGGCGGCCCTGTCGGCCCGGGCGCCCCGGGGGCCCCGGGAGCCCAGGGCGAGAATCCGGGCTGCGCACGGCTGCCCTGCTGCTCGGCTCCGGCCACGAACTCGGCCTGCTCCGCCAACCCGCTCGCCAAACCTGCCTGGTCAACCGACCAAGACGCCAACTCAGCGGGGTCACGGTCCGCGCCTTCGGGCGTGTCGACCGGTGGCGCGTCAGGACTCGCGGCACCGGGTTGAGATCTGTCCGCCCGATGCCTGGCTGAGTGCGCGCCCCGCCTAGCCATGCCGGCCATCAGTCGCCATTGTGCTACCTTCGGCGCCGCATGGCACGTTCGACCTCCCGAGTGGCGTCTCTGCGTGCCAATTCCTGACGCTTGTCGTACGTTCGCCGACCTCGGGCCAGGGCCAGCTCGATCTTGGCCTTGCCGTCGGAGAAGTACAGCGACAGCGGCACCAGCGTCAGCCCGCCCTCGGACGTCGCGCGCGCCAGCCGGTCTATTTCCTTGCGGTGCAGCAACAGCTTACGCACCCGGCGCGGCGTGTGATTGGTCCATGTCGCCTGGGTGTACTCGGGAATGTGGACGCCATGCAGCCAGGCTTCACCGTCGGTGATAAGGGCATACCCGTCGGTCAGCGTCGCCCGGCCGGCCCGCAGCGACTTGACCTCCGTGCCGGTGAGCATGATGCCGGCCTCGACCACGTCCTCGATGCTGTAGTCGTGCCTGGCCCGCCGGTTACTGGCGATCAGCTTCCTGCCCTGCTGAGACCTGCCTGACTGCTGTGCCTTCTTGCCCTGCGCTGGCGTCACGGTATAAGTCTGACCCCTCAGACCCGCAGATAGCGCCTGAGCGTCAGGAACGACGTCGCGCCGCACAGCAGCAGGCCGATGACCATCGTCACGATGACGACCTCGACCAGATCGCTGAGCGAAAGCTGGGCGTGGAACGGGAAGTCGTTCTGCAGGCCGTCAAGCCCGGCCTTGGCCCCGACCAGCAGCCCGACCGCGATCAGCCAGCCGAACATGCCGGCGATCATGCCCTCGACCAGGAACGGAAGCTGGACATAGAAGTTCGACGCGCCGACCAGGCGCATGATCGCGGTCTCCCGGCGCCGGTTGAACGCCGACAACCTGATCGTGTTGGCAACCAGCAGGATCGCCGCGACGATCAAGATGATGGCGACCACGATGACCGCGTTCCTGGCCCCGTCGAGCAGCTTGTAGAACTTGTTCAGCAGCGCCGAGTTGTCGATGACCGAGTCCACTCCCGGCATGCCGGACACGGCGGCGGTCACGGGCACGGCATCCGCCTCGGCGTTCTGCATCCGCACCTCGAACGAGGCGGGCAGGTCCTGGACCAGCCGCTGCATGATCGGCTGGCCGACGAACAGTTTCATGCCCTGCTTGGCCGCCTGCTCCTGCGAGATGAAGGTGACCTCGGTGACCACGTGCAGCGAGTGAAGCGTACTGCTTACCTGACTGATCTCCTGCTCCGTGACCGGGCCGTTTCTCGAGCACTGCGTGGTCAGCGACGCCTGCCCGCACAGGTAGACCGACAGCTCCACCCGGTTCTGCCACAGGGCCCGGGTGTGGTTGACCTGCTTCACCACGAGCAGGCCGGTGCCGAGCAGCGACAGGCTGATCGCGACCACCACGATGAGGGCGACCGTCATGGTCAGGTTCCGCCGGAGGCCGATCCATACCTCGCCGAAAACGAACTGCGCACGCATGTAGCTGATCCTTAGTTGTCCTCGCCCGCCTGACCGGTGCCGACGGGCTCGTACGCCTAGCCCTAGTAGGCCTGGCCGTAGACACCGCGCGACTGGTCGCGCACGACCTTGCCGTACTCGAGCTCGATAACCCGCTTACGCATGGAGTCCACGATCGCGGCGTCATGCGTGGCCATCACGACCGTGGTGCCCGTCCTGTTGATCCGGTCGAGAACCTTCATGATCCCGATCGACGTCGCTGGGTCGATGTTCCCTGTCGGCTCGTCCGCCAGCAGGATCATCGGGCGGTTGACGAACGCACGCGCCATCGCGACGCGCTGCTGCTCACCGCCGGACAGCTCGTCCGGCATCCGGTCACTCTTGCCCTCGAGCCCGACCAGGTCGATCACCTCGGGCACGACCTTGCGGATGAATCGGCGCGGCTTGCCGATGACCTCGAGCGCGAACGCGATGTTCTGGTAGACGGTCTTGCCGGGAAGCAGCCTGAAGTCCTGGAAGACGCAGCCAATCCTGCGCCGGAGCTGCGGCACCTTCCAGTTCGTGAGCCGGGCCAGGTCCCGCCCGGCCACGTAGATCCTGCCGTCGGTCGGGCGCTCCTCGCGAAGGATCAGCCGGAGGAAGGTCGACTTGCCCGACCCTGACGGCCCAACCAGGAAGACGAACTCACCCTTCTCCACGTCGAGCTGGACGCTCTCAAGGGCAGGACGGCTCTGATTCGGGTACGTCTTGGTGACGCTCTCGAAGTGAATCACAGGCCCATCGCAACGTTCGATAATGAAGACGAACCGAAGCACGTCGGCGCCCCGGTTTGATCACGGGACAGTCTAGGGGGGAAACTGGCCTGGAACGTCCAACATTGTCGAAGTGGGCGGACGGCACCGTCCCTGGAGGGACCTATGAGCTGCGAGCACCTGATCTGCGCCCAGTGCGCCGGCCCGGTAGCGGAGGCCCGGTGCCCGGTGTGCCGCGCAGCCAAGTCTGACCTGCACCACCACACCCACGGCATCAGCATCCCGTACGCGGTCGTGCTGCTGCTGCTCGCGCTCGCCGTAGTTCTGGCCCTACAGCACCTCGGGCACTGATCCCGGCCGCCGCGACCCGCCGTCGCGGGGCGGACCACCGCGCCTCGGTTACAGTCCCTGCCGGCGCAGCCAGCGGATCTCGGCCTCGATGAACCCGTCGATCTCGCCGTCCATCACGGCCGCGGTGTTCCCGGTCTCGTAGCCGGTCCGATGGTCCTTGATGTTCTGGTACGGGTGCAGCACGTAGCTGCGGATCTGGGTACCCCAGCTCCGGCCGCCCTCCCCGCGCAGCTCGTTCATCTTGGCCGCCTGCTCCTCGCGCTTGCGCTCGAGCAGCTTGGCCTGGAGCACCGCCATCGCGCTCGCGCGGTTCTGGATCTGGCTCCGCTCGTTCTGGCAGGACACGACGATGCCGGTCGGCAGGTGCGTGATCCGCACCGCCGAGTCCGTGGTGTTCACGCCCTGGCCGCCGGGGCCGCTCGACCGGTAGACGTCCACCCTGATCTCGTCGTCACCGATGTCGATGTGGTCGGCCCGCTGTACCACGGGCAGCACGTCGACCCCGGCGAACGAGGTCTGCCTTCGGCCCTGGTTGTCGTACTTGGAGATCCGCACCATCCGGTGCGTGCCGTGCTCGCCACGCAGCGTCCCGTACGCGTACGGAGCCTTGATCGCGAACGTGGTTGACTTGATCCCGGCCTCCTCGGCGTAGGAGGTGTCGTAGATCTCCGTCGGGTATCCGTGGCGCTCGGCCCAGCGCAGGTAGATGCGCTGCAGTCCCTCGGCCCAGTCGGCCGCGTCGGCTCCGCCCGCCTGGGCGTTGATCGTGATCAGCGCCTCGCGCGAGTCGTACTCGCCGGACAGCAGCGTGCGGATCTCCAGTTGGTCAATCTGACCGCGGATCGAGGTGAGGTCGCTCAGCGCCTCCTGCATGGTCGGCTCGTCGTGCTCGCTCTCGGCCAGATCGAACATCACCGACAGGTCGTCCAGCCTGCCGTGCAGGGCTTCCAGCCTGGACAGCTCGGCGTCGAGGTAGGACAGCCGCCTCGTCACCGCCTGGGCGTTCTCCTGGTCCTCCCACAGCTTGGGGTCGGCCGATCGCTCGCGCAGATCGTCGGCCTCCTTCCGCATGCCTTCCGGGTCGAGGACGGCCTCGATGCTGGCGAGCTTCGATGTCAGCTCCGAGATCTCGCTCGCGTGGTCGATAGCCATGGCGGAAGCCTACGCGAAAACCCGGTCTGCGCCCGATCCGCACTGCGCGCCGGTCATGCCGGCAGCGTGCTCGTGGCGACGAGCGTGCGGATCGCGCGGACGGCGACCGACAGGGTCGCCACCGTGAACGCGTCGCTCTCCCAGATTTCGACCAGCGTCTGCGCGGCCCTGCTGACCGCGGACTCGTTCCTGGCCACCCAGGCGGCCAGCCGGCGCTCCGGCGTTCCCGCCTCGGTGACGGTCAGCACGTCCCTGGCCAGCGCGGCGTGCGCGGTGTACAGGTCGTCCCGCAGCGCCCCCCTGGCCATCGTGTTCCACCGGTCGTCCCGCGGAAGCGCGGTGATCCGGTCGCGCAACCTGGTGATCTGCAGCCGGTCGGCCAGGTCGAAGTAGACCTCGGCGGTCTCCTCGACCGACCGGCCGGTGTTCGCCGCGGCCTCCACGATGTCGAACGCCGAGTAGGCGGGGACCATCGCGGCGACCCGGTCGGCCAGGTCGTCAGGGAAGCCGCGGCTGGCGAGCATGTCGCGGCGCTCCTCGAAGCTGGACATGTCGAGCCCGGCGAGCAGCTTCGGCAGCCCGCCCGCGACGGCCAGCACGCCGGCCGCGAAGAAGTCGATCGTCGCCTGGATGTCGAACGGCGGGCGCCTGAAGTGCAGCAGCCACCTGCTCGCCCGCTCGGTGAGCTTGCGCCCCTCGAGCAGCGCGACTATCTGAGCCGAGGTGTCGACCTCTCCGTCGAGTGCCTTGAGCTGCCTCCAGAAGCCAGGCATGTCGAAGACCTCGCGCGCGACCAGCCACGCATCGGTGATGTCCGGCACCGAGGCGCCGGTCTCCTCGCTCAGCCGGAACGCGAACGTGATCCCCGACCTGTCCACCATGTCGTTGACGACCTCGGTCGTGATGATCTCCCGGTGCAGCCGGTGGCCGCCCATCCGGCCGGCGAACCGCTCTCGCAGCGCGGCGGGGAAGTACCCGGTGAGCACCCGCCGCAGGTACGGGTCGTCGGGCACGTCGGAGGCGAGCACGTCCTGCGCCGCCGCGATCTTGGTCTGCGCGAGCAGCAGGGAGAACTCGGGCCGGGTCAGGCCAACGGCGACCGACCGGCGCTCGGCGATGTCCTTGTCGGAGGGCAGGACGTCGAGCCGGCGCCTGATCCGGCCCTCGCGCTCCAGCTTCCTGATGTACCTGGCGTGCACGTGCAGCATCTGCGCGGCCTGGGCGCTGGCCGCGGCCAGCGCGCGGTTCTGGTGGTAGTTGTGGGCCAGAACCAGCCTGCCGACCTCGTCGGTCATCGTCTGCAGCAGCACATCGCGGTCGGCCGCCGTCATCAGGCCGTCGCGGACCACGTCGTCGAGCAGGATCTTGATGTTGACCTCGTGGTCGGAGGTGTCCACGCCGGCCGAGTTGTCGATGAAGTCCGTGTTGACCAGGCCGCCGGCGCGCGCGTACTCGATCCTGGCCTCCTGGGTCAGCCCGAGGTTCCCGCCCTCGCCGACCACCCGCGCCCGAAGCTGCGACGCGTCGATCCTGACGGCGTCGTTGGACCGGTCACCGGCGTCGGCGTGCACCTGGCTGGTGGCCTTCACGTAGGTGCCGACGCCGCCGTTCCAGAGCAGGTCGACCGGGGCGGCGAGTACCGCGGAGATGAGCTGGTCGGGCGAGAGCGCCGTCGTGCCGTCGTCCAGCCCGAGCACCGCGGCCACCTGCGGTGATATCGGCACCGACTTGGCCGCCCGCGGCCAGACTCCGCCCCCGCCGGAGATGAGCCTCTTGTCGTAGTCGTCCCACGACGACCTGGGCAGCTCGAACAGGCGCCGCCGCTCGGCGAAGCTGGTCGCCGGGTCGGGGTCCGGGTCGAGGAACACGTGCCGGTGGTCGAACGACGCCACCAGCTTGATGTGCTCGGACAGCAGCATCCCGTTGCCGAACACGTCACCCGACATGTCGCCGATGCCGGCGACCGTGAAGTCGGTCTGGCCGATGTCGATGCCCAGGGTCTGGAAGTGGAACTTGACCGACTCCCACGCGCCGCGCGCCGTGATGCCCATCTTCTTGTGGTCGTAGCCCGCCGACCCGCCGGAGGCGAACGCGTCGCCCAGCCAGAAGCCGCGCCGCAGCGCGATCTCGTTGGCGGTGTCCGAGAACGTCGCGGTCCCCTTGTCGGCGGCGACGACCAGGTACGGGTCGTCGCCGTCGTGCCTGATCACCCGCTCGGGCGGGATCACCGCGCCGGCCTTCAGGTTGTCGGTGACGTCCAGCATCGCGCTGATGAACATCCGGTAGCAGGCGAGCACCTCGCCGAGGTAGGCCTCGCGGTCCGCCGGATCAGGAAGCTGCTTGCAGACGAAGCCGCCCTTGGCACCGGACGGCACGATGACCGAGTTCTTGACCTCCTGTGCCTTGGCCAGGCCGAGTATCTCGGTGCGGAAGTCCTCGCGCCGGTCGGACCAGCGCAGGCCGCCGCGGGCGACGTCCGCGAACCGCAGGTGCACACCCTCGAACCTGGGCGAGTACACGAACAGCTCGAACTTCGGCCGCGGCGCGGGCAGGTCGGGCACCAGCGCGGCGTCCAGCTTGAACACCAGGTACGGTGCCCGCTCGTCCCACCCAGGCTGGCGGCGGAAGAAGTTGGTCCGCTTGGTGGCGAGGACCAGCCCCAGGTAGGCGCGCAGGATCCGGTCCTCGTCCAGGCTGGCGACCTCGTCGAGCCCGCCGCCGATCTCCTCGGCCAGCGCCTCGCTCCGCTCGGCCCGCCCGGCCACCCGGTCCGGGTCGAACCGGGACTCGAACAGCCGGATGAGCTGGCGGGCGAGGACCGGGTTGGACCGCAGCACCCGGGCGATGTAGCCGGCGCTGAACATCGTGCCCGCCTGGCGCAGGTACGAGGCGTAGGCGCGGAGCACCACGACCTGCCGCCAGGTCAGGCCCGCGTCGAGGACCAGCGTGTTGAACCCGTCGTCCTCGATCTCGCCGCTCCACAGTGCCGCGAGCGCCCCTTCGAGCTGCCCGGCCACCGACGCGAGCGACACGTGCGGCACCTGGCCGGCGCGGCCGCCGGGGCCTGAGGTCGCAGCGCCCTCCCGGCGCAACCCGAAGTCGTAGATCCAGAACGGCTCCGCGCCGGGGAACTCGTACGGATGCTCGTCGACGACCTCGACGCCCATGTGCTGCAGCCGCGGCAGCACGTCGGTCAGCGTGATCGGGGAGCCGGTCCGGTGGATGGTCAGCCGCCACACCCGGCGACTGCGCCCCGAGCCGGCCCCGCCGCGCTCTGGCTTGGCCGGGCCCGCGGTGAGCGCCGACTGCTCGTGCTCGACCGGCACCCCGCCGGTGTAGCCGGCCGACTCCCACATCTCGAACGAGATGTCCAGCCCGCACTCGCGCATCTGCTGTATCTTGGCCAGGTCGGAGATGGCGGCGGCGGCCGGCACATCGGCCTTGTAGGTATCGGAGATCGAGTCGGCGAACTCGGCGAGCAGCGCACGCCCCGGTCCCTCGCCGAGCTGGGCGACGGCCTCGCGCACCAGGTTGTCGTCCCAGGACCGGACGGCCGCGGCGATCGCCTGCTCCAGCGCGGCCACGTCGGCGTCGACCAGGTTCTTGCCGCGCTCGGCCCGGACCACGATGTGCAGCCTGGCGATCGGGCCCTCGTCGACGACGGCACTGTAGTCGACCTGCGAGCCGCCGAGCACCCGCCGCAGGATCTCCTGCACGGCCACCCTGACCTTGGTGTTGTACCGGTCCCTGGACAGGTACACCAGGCAGGACACATACCGGCCGTAGATGTCCTTGCGCAGGAACAGCCTGGTCTGCATGCGCTCGCGCAGCTTCAGCACCTCGCTGGCCACGTCAGCCAGCTCGCCGACCGACGTCTGGAAGAGCTCATCGCGCGGGTAGTTCTCCATGAACTCGGCGACGTCCCTGCCGTCGTGGCTGGCGGCGGAGATGCCGCTTGCCTCGTAGACCTCGGTCAGCTTGCGCCGCAGGATCGGGATCCTGGTGATGCTGTCCGTGTACGCCATGTGGGTCAGCAGCCCGAGGAAGCGCCACTCGCCGACCACCTGGCCGGCCGGCGACAGCCGCTTGATCCCGACATAGTCGAGGTAGCTGGGCCGGTGCACGGTGGCGCGGGAGTTCGCCTTCGTCATGATCAGGCGGTAGCTCGGGTCGGTCGCGATCGCCTGGGCCTGCTCGGACAGCGCGGCCAGCGGCGTGCTCTCGGTCCTGTCGTGCCGCAGGATGCCGAGACCGGTGCCGGCCACGCCGCGCAGCGCCGGCCCGTCGCCCTCGTCGACCAGGTCGTACTCGCGGAACCCGAGGAAGGTGAAGTGCGCGTCGACCAGCCAGCGGAGCAGCAACTCGAGCTCCGCGTCCGACTCCGCCCGGCTGGCGGGAATGACCCAGCCCGCCGACTTCGGCCCGCCGCCGGACGCCGACCCGCCGGACGCCGACCCGCCGACCGGGGCACCCCCGGCACCACGGGCACCCCCGGCACCACGGGCAGCGCCGACGCTTTCGGCCGCGAGCTCGTCGGCGATCCGCAGCGCCATCGCCCGCATCTTCGGGTAGTCCTCGACGGTCATCCGCACGTCGCCCAGCGCCCGCTCGAGGTCCGCGGCAATCGCCTCGCCCTTGCCGGCGGGCAGCTTGGGGACCTCGATATGCGACCACGACTCGGCGATCTGTTCGTGCCCGCCGTCGGTGCGCGGCCCGCTCGGCCGTGCGGCCGGGCGGGCGGCCTCGATCGGGTAGACGACCTCGCGCAGCGAGCCGGTGACGTCCCGGCGGACGTTGAGCTGCGGATGGACGACCATCTCGGCGGCCACGTCGTGGGCGGCGAGCTTCATCGTGATCGAGTCGACGAGGAACGGCATGTCGTCGGTGACCACGTCGATCACGTCCCGGCCGGCCAGCAGCGTGGCCTCGGCACCCGGCCTGACCCGCACGACCGCGCGGCCCTGCGGCCGCTTCGCGGCGAGATCGGCGTGCTCGGCGGCGACCGAGCCGACCCGCCTCGGGCCGGCCGCGATAAGGTCGGACGAGTCGACGTGCCGGTAGTAGCCGTGCAGGTAGTTCTCGCGGTCACCGACTCTGGCACCCTCGCTCAGCTCGACCGCCGCCTCGGTCAGCAGCGCCCGCCTGGCGGCCTTCTGGTGCTCCGACATCCGTCCCACTCCCTTGTGGATCTACAGCCTGTCCCGAAGTTCCCACAGCAACGGGTAGAAACGCAGCGGCACCCGGCGATACAGGTAGGGAGCTCCGGACGAGCCGCCCGTGCCCGACTTCGTGCCGATCTGGCGCTCTACCATCTGCACGTGGCGGGCCCGCCACAGCGCCGATACCTCATCGTGGCTGAGCAGGCTCTCGGCGAGCTGCCACAGGTCGTCGTGGCCGGCCCGGTCCCTGGCGATCGTCAGCAGCGACTCGGTGACCTGCTCGTCCGAGCCGACGCCCAGGCCACGGCGGCCGACCAGGCCGAGGAAGGAGTCCCACAGCGTCGGCTCGGCCAGGCGGCGCGAGAGCCGCTCCCGCTCGGCGGAGGTCAGATTCCGAAATCGCGCCACAAACCGATGGTCCTTGGCTCCGGACAAGAACTCAAGCTCCCTGAACTGGACCGACTGAATGCCGCTGGCCGGCGCGAGGGTGTACCGGAACTGCAGGAAGTCCTGCGGCGTCATGGTCTCGATCACGTCGATCTGACTGACAAGCAGCCGCTCGATGACGTGCGCGCGCCGCATCAGGTGCCCGGCCCGCCAGGTCTGGTCGGTGTCCATCGCCTCGCGCGCCGCGGTCAGCTCGTGCAGCAACTGCTTGAACCACAGCTCGTAGACCTGGTGGACGGTGATGAACAGCAGCTCGTCGTGCGCGGGCGGCTCGGCCAGCGGCACCTGCTGCCCGAGCAGGTCGGGCAGGTGCAGGTAGGTGCCGTAGGTCAGCCTGCCGCCTTCCTCGCCGAAGCTCCGCCCCCGATGCGCGGCCACTACGCGCCGTCTCCCCTGCTGCCCTCGGGCGGGGCGTAGTACGCCAGCACATCGGGGTTGGCCAGCGAGTCCGGGTCGGCCGCCTCGCCGACCGGCGTGCCGGTGAGGATCTTGCGCACCGGGACCTCGAGCTTCTTGCCCGACAGCGTCCTCGGCACCCCGGGCACCTGGAGCATCTCGTCCGGCACGTGCCGCGGCGACAGCGCCGATCGGAGCAGCGACCTGATCTTGTTCCGCAGCTTGTCGTCCAGGCCTACGCCCGGCGCGAGCACCAGGTAGAGCACGAGCCTGCCCTCGGTGCCCAGCGTGCCGGTGTCGATGACGAGGCTGTCGGTGACCTCGGGCAGTTCCTCCACGATCCGGTAGAACTCGCTGGTTCCCATCCGGACGCCGCCCCGGTTCAGCGTGGCGTCCGACCTGCCGTAGATGACGCAGCCGCCGTCGGGCAGGTTCATGATCCAGTCACCGTGCCGCCAGACCCCCGGGTACTGGGCGAAGTAGCTGGCCGCGTAGCGCTCCCCGCTCTCGTCGCCCCAGAAGCCGACCGGCATCGACGGCATCGGCACGGTCAGCACGAGCTCGCCGACCTCACCCACCACCGGCCGACCCGCCGCGTCGAACGCCTCGACCTTGGCCCCCAGACATGCCCCCGCGATGATCCCGCTCCGCACCGGCAGAAGCGGACAAGGCCCCACAAATCCCGTACACATATCGGTCCCCCCCGAGAACGACCCGAGCACGAAGGAACATCGGCGATGCGGTTGCGCCGGGGCGGGGGCGACGTCCGCGTAGACCCAGTCGTACGCCTCGGGAGGGAGCGGGGAGCCGGTCGAGCCGACGCCGCGCAGCCGCGCCAGATCGACTTCCGCGGCCGGGTGCAGGCCGGCTTTCATGCAGGTCACCAGGTACGGCGCGCCGGTGCCGAAGTAGGTGACGCCGAGGTCGGCGGCCAGCCGCCACAGCTCGCCGGTGCCGGGATGGACGGCGCTGCCGTCGTAGGCGACCACCGTCGCCCCGGCCAGCAGGCCGCCCATCAGGTAGTTCCACATCATCCAGCCGGTCGTGGTGTACCAGAAGAACACGTCGTCCGGGCAGATGTCCTGGTGCAGGCACAGGGCCTTGAGGTGCTCGAGCACGATGCCGCCGTGCCCGTGCACGATCGGCTTGGGCAGCCCCGTCGTGCCGGAGGAGTAGAGCACCCACAGGGGGTGCGCGAACGGTACGTCGTCGAACTCGGTGCGGGCCGCGACGCCCGGCCCGGCCAGGTCGGCCAGAGCGGCCCAGGCCGTGGTCGGCACCGGCAGGTCGGGGTGCGTCGCCGCCGTGCCGATGTAGTCGACCATGATCACGCTGCGCAGGCCGGGCAGCGCCGCGGTGATCGCGGCGAGTTCCTGCCGCCGGTCGAACGTCTTCCCGCCGTAGGCGTAGCCGTCGACCGCGATCAGCACCTTGGGCGTCACCTGCGCGAACCGGTCGACCACGGCCCGCGAACCGAAGTCCGGCGAGCAGGAGGTCCAGATCGCGCCCAGGCTGGCGGTCGCGAGCAGGCCGATCAGCGCCTGCGGCGAGTTGGGCAGGTAGGCGGCGACGCGGTCGCCGCGTTGGACCCCGAGTGCGAGCAGCGCGGCCCGGACGACCGCCACCTGCTGGTCAAGCTCGGCGTAGCTCAGGCTGCCGTCGTGACCGGCCTCCGACCGGTACACGACGGCCGTCCGGTCCGGGTCCGTGCCGGCCGCCCGGAGTGCGTTGCGCGCATAGTTGACGCTAGAACCGGAGAACCAGGTGACGGCAGGCATTGGCCCGCCCGCGATGACCGGCCCGTCGCCGCGGTTGGCGAGCACGCCGAAGTAGTCCCAGATGCTGGACCAGAACGCGGCCGGCTCGGTGACCGACCACTGCCACAGGCCGGCATAGCCGCGGCCGGGCGAGCCGCGGCCGGGCGAGCCGCCGCCGGGCGCCACGCCGCGGTGGGTCTCCAGCCAGCGGGCGTAGTCGGTGATCCTGGCCCGCTCGATGTCGGCCTCGGTCGGTGCCGACAGGGTCGCACCGTACCCGCGTCCGGCGCTCAGGCTCCCGCCGTCGGCGGGGTGGTCCGCCTCACGCGTCATCGAAGTGTTCCCGTCGCACTTCACCGCCCCTGATCGGATTGACTGGACGTTTATACCAGTATGAACCTCGCCGGGGACCGCCGACCGTCAGCCAACCCGCCGATCATCCCGCTGATACCTGCGCAGCGCCACAACCGCCCAGACCGCCTCGACCACGCCGAACGGCCAGGCCCCGGACAGGAACCCGTAGCTGCTCGCCAGCAGGCAGCCGCCGGCGAAGGCGAACACGAACCGCGGATGCCGCCCCTCGAGCGCGTACATGGTCATCATGAACGTCAGCGCGAGCACGCCGTACGCGGTCAGGCCCCAGCCGCTCACCGGCTGACCGCCGCCACCACCCGCGACGTGTCGGACAGGTCCGCCAGCACCGGATCGGCGCCGGCGTCGCGCAGCTCGCTCACCGTCGAGCGCCCGGTCGCCACGCCGAGGCAGCGCACGCCGGCCACCCTCGCCGCAGCCACGTCCCTGACCGAGTCGGCCACGTAGACGGCGCCGGCCGCACTGAGCTTGACCCCGTACTTCTCGGTCGCCAGCGCCAGCGACCGCAGGATCTGCGTGCCCTTGGGGTAGACCTCGGACCCGTAGCCGCCGATCCCGAGGTCGAGGTATCGGTCCAGCTCGAAGGCGTGCAGCTTGTGCGCGGCGTTCTGCCTGATCGCGCCAGTGAGCACCGTCTGGATCACGCCGGGCAGCCGCGACACGGCGGCGAGCGCCTCGCGGGCGCCTCGCAGCGCCCGGCCCTGCCTGGCCAGCAGGTCGCTGCGGGCGCCGAACGCGGTGGCGAGCTCGGTCGCGTACCTGGCCATCAGGTCGTTCGCCTCGGCGTGGCCCGCCCGGCCCGCCGCCCCGGGCACCACCTCGTTCAGCGCCAGCGACTCGAAGAAGATCTCCGAGTCGCTGGCCCCGGCAAGCTGCGGCAGGGCGACCAGCGGGCGGCCGGTGACGCGCCTGAACGCCTCCGCGTACGCGTCCCTGGACACCCTGGCCACGTCCACCAGGGTGAGGTCGATGTTCCACAGGACGAGGCGGTAGATGATGAGCCTCCGATGCATGAATCTGGTCGGCTCAGGCGCGGCGGCCGATATCGCGCAAAGTACTACAGCGAGCGGCTAGCCCATGTGCGGATAGCGATAGTCGGTCGGCGGGGCGAACAGCTCCTTGATGGTGCGGGCATTGACCCACCTGGTCAGGTTGAACAGGGATCCGGCCTTGTCGTTGGTGCCGCTGGCCCGGGCCCCGCCGAACGGCTGCTGACCGACGACGGCGCCGGTGGGCTTGTCGTTGATGTAGAAGTTACCCGCCGAGAACCGCAGCGAATCGGTCGCGGCGGCGATCGCGGCGCGGTCGGTCGCGATGATCGAGCCGGTCAGCGCGTAGGGGGCGATGTCGGCGGCCTGCGCGACGACCGCGGCGTAGTCGGCGTCGTCGAAGACGTGCACGGCCAGGATCGGCCCGAAGTACTCGGTCGTGAACACCTCGTCCGCGGGGTCGGTGCACTCGAGCACGGTCGGCCTGACGAAGTAGCCATGCGAGGCGTCCGTGGTGCCGCCGGCCAGGACCGTTACCGAAGGCCGCGACCTGGCTCGGTCGATGGCGTCGGCGTGGGTGTCGAAGGCGGCCTGGTCTATGACGGCGCCCATGAACACCGACAGGTCGGCGGCAACGTCTCCCATGGTGAGCGACTCGACCGTGGCGACGAAGTCGTCCTTCATCGTGCTCCAGACGCTCCGCGGGACGTAGGCCCGCGAGGCCGCCGAGCATTTCTGCCCCTGATACTCGAATGCGCCGCGAACCAGCGCCGTGCGCAGGACGTCGCGGTCGGCAGAGGGGTGGGCGACCACGAAGTCCTTGCCGCCGGTCTCGCCGACCAGCCTGGGATAGCTGCGGTAGCCGGAGATGTTCTCCCCTACCGTCCGCCACAGGTGCTGGAACGTGCCCGTCGAGCCGGTGAAGTGAATTCCGGCCAGGTCAGGGTGCGGCAGGGCGACCCGCGAGAGCGTCCGGCCACCGCCGGTCACCATGTTGATCACGCCGGGTGGCAGGCCGGCCGCCTCGAGCAGGCGCATCAGGAAGTGCGCGGAGAACTGCTGCGTGTGCGACGGCTTCCAGATGACGACGTTGCCGAGCAGGGCGGGCGCGGTGGGCAGGTTCCCGGCGATCGAAGTGAAGTTGAACGGGGTGATCGCGAGGACGAAGCCCTCGAGCGGCCGGTACTCCAGCCGGTTCCACGAGCCGGGGGACGAGGACGGCTGCTCGGCGAGCAGCCGCCTGGCGAAGTGGACGTTGAACCGCCAGAAGTCGACCAGCTCGCAGACCGCGTCGATCTCGGCCTGGTGCACCGACTTGGACTGGCCGAGCATGGTCGAGGCGTTGATCGCCGATCGCCAGGGGCCGGCCAGCAGCTCGGCGGCCCGCAGGAAGATCGCCGCCCGGTCGTCGAACGACAGCTCGCGCCAGCCGGGAGCGGCCAGGGCGGCCGCGTCGATCGCGGCCGCCACGTCCTCGCCGGTGGCCTCGCCGAGCCGGCCAAGCACGTGGGCGTGGTTGTGCGGCTCGACGATATCGACCCAGTCGCCGCCGCCCATCCGCTGCACGCCACCGACGGTCATGGTCAGGTCGACCCGTTCGCCGGCCAGTTCCTTGATCTTGGTTTCCAGGGCGGCGCGCTCGGCACTGCCCGAGGCGTAGGTCTTGACCGGCTCGTTGGCCGGAACGGGGACGCTGGTGACGGCATCGAACACGGATGGCTCCCAGGGCTCGACAGACCTTCATCGTCCCACGAAGCCCCGCGCCTGCCGATAGCGGGTCGGTCGGTATCAGCCGATCAGGTAGATCAGCTCCTGGGTCGCGTACCAGAGCAGTTCGTGGCCCTCCGCGCCATCCACGACGAACTTCGCGTCGCCGTCACCAGCGTCGGCCGCCGGCAGGGCGGCGGCGGCCGCGTCGACATCGGGCGCGGCGTCCTTGGCGTCCACGTGACCCGACACGACGTCGGCGAGCATGACCGGCAGCGTGACCGCGACCTGGCCGGGTTTGTCGAGGCCGTTCCTGACGCTGACCACCGGATCGGGCAGGTCGGCGGCGAGCACGGCCCTGCGCCTGGGCGCCTCGGTGTCGGCGTGCAGCATCCGCAGGGACGCGCGCGCCGCCAGCATCATCGCGACGTACTCGAGCTCTTCAAGGTCACCGCTCGCGTACCACTCGCGCAGCGCGGGCGTCACCGCGAAGCCGGTCAGCGGCGCCGGGCCGATCTGCCCCGCCACCAGCGCAGACCCGAGGTCCATCAGCGTGGTCGGCAGGTAGACGCGCATGAGGTCCCCAAGTGGCTCACTGAGCTGTGAAACTCACTCACATGCGCCTCGGCGGTGTCAGCGGTGAGTCTTACCGAGTCTGCCAGCCAGACGCAGCCGGCGAACCCATAATCACCACCTGACTCACGAGCGATCGCCAGAACCAGCGCCGCCCGGGGCGAGCACCCCGACCACCTCGGCGACGGCATCCTCGATCGACTCGTGCTCCCAGAACCTGATCACGGTCCAGCCGGCCTGACCGAGCGCGACATCGGCGGCGCGATCCCGGTCCACGTTGCGCCGCAGCTTGGGCTCCCAGTACCAGGTATTCGAGGCCGGCTGGCTGCCATGCTCCGGGCAGCAGTGCCAGAAGCACCCGTCCACGAAGACCGCGACCTTGCGCGCGGTGAACACGATGTCCGGCCTGACCCTGACGCCGCCGGCCAGGTCGAGCCGGAAGTCCTTGCGGTACCGGTAGCCGAGGCCGTGCAGGGCCCGCCGCAGCGCAAGCTCGGGCTTGGTGTCGACGCGGCGGTTCGCCTTCATGTTCGCCGATCGGCCCGCGCTTGACGGGTGCGGGTACGCCCGCCGCTCTCCCCCGGCGGACTCGGCTCGCGGCCCTTCGGCGGGCGCCACATCGTCGGCCATAGCGCATCAGGCTAGCGGCAGCGGCCGCGAGAAACCCGGTTCCCGGTGCAAGACGGGCACCGCTAGCGGAGCGGGCCGTTCGGCGGGGGCACGAGCCCCGACAGCTCGGTCCTGGTCCGCGCCGGGTCGTGGTGGTGCACGGTCACGAAACCCAGCGCCTGCGCCGCGACGATGTTGCCCTCCACGTCGTCGACGAACGCGCACTCGGCCGGCGCGAGGCCGAGCCTGTCGATGGCGAACCGGAAGATCCGTTCCTCCGGCTTGCGCATCCCGACCTCGCCCGAGATCACCACGTCGTCGAACAGTTCGCCGAACAGGTGCCGCGGGTAGCCGTCCCGGGCCCCCCACGAGTTGGACAGCAGGCTGGTCCGCACCCCTGCCGCGCGCAACTCCCTGATCAGGTCAAGCATCTCGTCCTGCAGCATCGACGCGGCGAACATCCGCTGCAGCAGTCCGGCGGCCGCGACCGGTGTGCCGTCGACGCGGACCAGCCGCGCGGCCAGCGTCGCCTCGAACTCCTCGTCGCTCACCTCGCCGCGCTCCAGCGCGTGGATGGGTGAGGAGGCTTCCTCGGGGCCGTAGGCACGCTGGACCCACGGACGCATCGCGGCGACGTAGCTGTCGCGGTCGATCCGGTCGGCCTCGAGCCAGGCCGAGACGGTGTCGAGGATCGGGCTGGTGATCACGCCGCCCCAGTCGAAGATCACGGCGCTTACCGCGGAGGCGCCCACCGCGCGGGCGCTGACTGGGGAAGACGGCTCGGCCACCTACCCGATAGTAGGTGACCTGCACGCCGTCCCGGCGACGCGGAGGTGAACGGTGCCTGATGACGGCCGACGCCGACCTGGCCCGCGCTGCTGGCAGAATTCACCTCATGCGGCGAACAGTGGTGGTCACCGGGGCGAGCAGCGGAATAGGAGCCGCGACCGCCGAGCGGCTCGCCGGCGAGGGCTACCACGTGGTACTCGCCGCCCGCCGGGCCGACCGGCTCGAGCAAGTCGCGGCGCGGATCGCCGCGGCGGGCGGGAGCGCCCAGGTCAGCCCGCTCGACGTCACCGACCGGGCGCACGTCGACGCGCTGGCCGACGCCTTGCCCGCCTGCGATGTCCTCGTCGCCAACGCGGGCGGCGCTCTCGGTGCCGACCAGGTCGCCGACGCCTCGCCCGCGGACTGGCTGACGATGTACCAGTCCAACGTCCTCGGCACGCTGAACATGGTTCAGGCGCTGCTGCCCAAGCTGATCGCCAGCGGCGACGGCACGCTGATCATCATGGGCTCGACGGCCGGCCTCACCGCCTACGAGGGCGGCGGCGGATATGTCGCGGCCAAGCACGGCACCCACGCGATCGCGGAAACGCTCCGCCTCGAGCTCTGCGGTCAGCCGGTCCGGGTGATTGAAATCGCCCCCGGCATGGTCAAGACCGACGAGTTCGCGCTGACCAGGTACGGCGGCGACGCGGCGAAGGCCGCCGCCGTCTACGCGGGCGTGGCCGAGCCGCTGACCGCCCAGGACATCGCCGACGCGGTGTCCTGGGCCGTCAGCAGGCCGTCGCACGTGAACGTGGACCTCATGGTGCTGCGTCCCCGCGCCCAGGCCGCCCAGTACAAGGTCGACCGCCGAACCTGACCAGCGCCGAGGCGGCCATCCGACGAAGCGCTGGACTCCCGGTGCGCACCGCCGATCTGCCGGGCGAACGGGCGAACGGGCGAGATCAGTTGGTCTGGGTGACCTTGCTGAGGCCGCGCGGGCTGTCTGGGTCGATGCCGAGCCGGCGTGACAGCTCTTCGGTCAGAAGCTGCCCTGGCACGATCAACCCGATCGGCGCCAGCCACTCGGGCAGTGCCGGACCGGCCAGGGAGCGACTGCTCACCGCGGCCAGGTCGGCGCCGCCGCCGATCGCGTAGGCGCGGGCTCCCGCGCCGATGACCCGCCTGGCCAGGCCGACGGCCGCGTCGAGCGTCGGGCCCGAGTCGGCGGCGATGATGATCGCGGGAGTGCGCGCGTCGACGACGGCGATCGGGCCGTGCTGCAGGTCCGCGTAGGAGATCCCCATCGCGTGCAGGTAACACGCCTCCTTGATCTTCAACGCGACCTCGAGCGCGGTGGAGTAGGCCAGCCCGCGCGCGGATACCACGAGACCGTCCACGCCGGCCAACTCGGCCACGACCTCACCGATGCCGTACCCAGGCGCGGTCGCGAGGTCGAGCAGGTCCTCGATCACCACGGGAAGCCGCTCTAGCCGACCGGCATCCAGCTCCGCGCCGAGACCGAGCGCGAGCACCGCCAGGGCGGCGAGCTGGCAGGTGAATGTCTTGGTCGCGGGCACGGCTCGCTCGACGCCCGCCTCGGTCACCAGGGCGACATCGGCCATCTCGGCCAGCGGCGAGCCCGCACCGTTGGTGATGCCGACGACGGCGGCACCGCAGTCGCGCGCCCAGGCCAGCGTCTCGACGATTTCCTGCGTCCGGCCGGACTGGGACAGGCCGACGGCCAGCACCCCGGACAGGTCGATCCGGCTCCGGTATGCGGTCGCCACGGACGGTGACCCGAGGCTGGCCAGCCGTCCGGTCCTGGTCTGGATCAGGTACGTGCCGTAGACGGCGGCGTTGTCCGACGTTCCTCGGGCGAAGAACAGCACCTGCCTGGCCCGTCGCGCGAGCGTGGCGACCTCGGCCACGCGCGGCAGGAGCGCGGCGATCGTGGCGCGCAACGCAGCAGGCTGCTCGAGGATTTCCGTCCGCATGTGCGTCGCCGGTTGATGCGATTCGGTCGCCGAGTCCACCGCGAACTCCGTCCTTTTCGCGCTACGAGAAGCGTTATGGGCCTTCTGTCCTCTTGCCCGGGCTAAGCCCAGAGCCGGTCCCCAGACCTGCCGCCCGGCGACCCACGTGGCGACCGACCTGAGGTCGTCACTGAGCCAGGTCAGGTCGGCCGCCGCGGCGGGTGCGATCGCGCCGAGGTCGGTCCGGCCGATCAGGTCGGCCGGAATCCGGGTCGCCGCCGTGACGGCATCGGGCAGCCCGATGCCGAGCGCGACCATGTTCGCTACCGCCGAGTCCATCCGCAGCGCGGACCCGGCCAGCGTGCCGTCGGCGCGCACCGGCGGCGTCCCGTCCCCCTCGGCCAGCTCGATCGGCTCGCGGCCGAGGACATAGCGGCCCTGCGGCATCCCGGCGCAGGACGCCGCGTCGGTCACCAGGCAGATCCGTCCTGGTGCCGCTCGGAACGCGAGGGCGGCGACCTGGCCGCTGACGTGATGCAGGTCGGCGATCAGGCTGCTGGTCAGGCGATTGTCAGCCAGCGCCTGACCGACCACGCCTGGCTCGCGGTGATATAGCCCGCGCTGTGCGTTGAACAAATGCGTCACCATCGCGGCGCCGTACATGGCGGCCGCGCTGACCTGCCTGGCGGTGGCGTCGGAATGCCCGACACTGACCACCACGCCGGCCCCGGTTAGCTGCTTGATCGCGGCCATCGCGCCGTCGACCTCGGGTGCGAGCGTCACCAGGCGGACCAGGCCGGACCCGGCGGCGAGCAGGGCGTCGATCGTGGCCGGGTCGGGCGTCATGATCCACGCCGGGTTGTGCGCGCCGCGCCGGCTGCGGGCGATGAACGGGCCCTCCAGGTGCACGCCGAGTACCCGCGCTCCGGGCCGACCTGAGTCGGCCCCGCCAGGAGCGGCCGGGCCGGAGTCGGCCGGGCCACGGGCGGCCGGGCCAGAGTCAGCCGGGCGACGAGCGGCCGGGCCAGAGTCAGCCGGGCCACGCGCGGTCGGGCCACGCGCGGCCAGCGCGGGGGCGGCGGCCCGCCCGGAAGCGGCCAGCGCGGGGGCGAATCCGGCCGCGCGGCGCAGCGCGGCGATCGTGACCTCGACCGGAGCGGTGATGAAGGTCGGCAGGAAGGCCGTCGTGCCGGTCTCGGGCAGCCGCCGGGAGACCGTCGCCCAGCCGGAGGCATCGGCGGCGGCGAGTTCGACCCCGAAGTAGCCGTTGACCTGCAGGTCGACGAATCCGGGCACCAGGAAGCCCTCGGTGAGTTCGACATCGGGACGGCGAGGGGGCGGCCCCGCTCCGATCGCGGTGATCTTCCCTGCCTCGCTGGCCACATACCCGGGCGCCAGGATCGCAGCCGCGCCGCGCTTGCCTCTGCCGGCTGGAATGATCCGTGACGCCGCGATTAGCATCTGGCTAGCTTGGCATCCGGCTCGCCGTAAGTCGGCCGGATATGGCTAATTTTGCACCCGGTGCGCCGCGGTCCCGCCGACGATCTGCTCGGCGGCCCTTGCCGGTCCGCCCGCCGCCTGGACCCAGCCGAGGAACGCGCGGATCTCGGTTGCCACCAGCGCCGGCCGCTCCATCATCGCGACGTGGCCGACGCCGGGCAGCACCAGCACCCTGGCCGTCGGGAACGCGCGTGCCGCCTTGCCGGCCATCACCGGGTTGACCAGCCGGTCGTCACTTCCGTGCAGGATCAGGGCCGGCGCGCGGACCGTGGCGGCGTCTCGCCACAACGACGTCTTGCCGACCTTGAAGTACTCGGCGACCAGGCTGCGAGCGGACCTGACCAGCGCGTCGTTGGCGTAGATCAGGCTGTCCCGCCTGAGCACCTCCGCGATCTCCTCCTGCCGCCGGGAGGGATGCACAACGCCCGGATCGGAGTAGACATCCCTGAGTGCCCGGTCCGTCCTGGTCTCCGCCGGGAACCTGCGCAGCCATCCCATGACCGCGTGCCCGAGACCCGGCACGGCAGCGAGCGCCAGGCGCAGCGGCAGCGGGCGAGGGCGCAGGTCGGGCAGGGCCGGCGAGACCAGCGTGAGCGTGCGAACCAGGTCCGGCCTGGCCGCCGCCACCCGGGTACTGACCGCTCCGCCCATCGAGTTGCCGATCAGGTGAACCGGGCCATGGCCCTGCCGCTCGATCAGCTCCACCACGGCAACGGCATGCGCGCTGATCGAGTAGTGGTCGCTCGGCGGTGGCGGTGAGCAGCCGAATCCCGGCAGGTCGAGAGCCGAGCAGGCGAGGACCCTGGCCCCGGGGAAGCCGTCGACCGGCCGGGACAGCAGGTCCATCAGGTCGGTCCAGTTGGTCGACGATCCCCCGAGTCCGTGGATGAACAGGGCCGGCTCGGCGCCTTGCGCCGCCGGAGCGGCGCGGACGAAAACCTGGCCGACGGGCAGGCGTACCAGGTGACCGGGCCAGTGCGGGATCGGCTCGTCCGGCGCCTCGCCAAGCCGACCCGGATCCCTCGGGCTCGGATCGTTCGTCACCTGCAACACGACATCTCGCCTCGCATCTCGTCACCCGGCCTGGCGACATGCCCGCGGCACATCGTCCCTGCGGGCCTGGTCAGCTAGCCTCGCCCGGCAGCCACGCCCCGCAGCCACGCCCCGCAGCCACGCCCCGCAGCCCCGCCCCGCAGCCCCGCCCGGCAGCCCCGCCCGGCGGACCGCGGCCCGGGGTGCGTCAGCTCGCCTTGCGGGCCGGCCTGCCCGTGCCGGACTTCGCGCTGTCCGTCTTGGGCGCCCCCTCCTCGCCGGAATCGCCCGTACCAGCCTTGGCGGTGCCAGCCTTGGCGGTGCCAGCCTCTGCCGCGCCGCCAGCCTTAGCGGTGCCAGCCTCCGCGCCGCCATCCTTGGCGGTGCCAGCCTTCGCCGCGCCAGCCTTGGCCGAGCCAGCCTCCGCCGCGCCATCCTTGGCCGAGCCAGCCTTGGCCGAGCCGGTCTTCGCCCCACCGGCCCTAGCCTTGCCAGCCTTGGCGGTCCCTGCCTGCTCAGAACCTGACCCGCCTGCGCCGGACTCGATAGCCTTGGCCCCCGCCTCACTCTCGCCGCCCCCCGGCTCTTGCTGAGCCGCTGCGAGACTCGCGCGCAACGCGTCGGCCAGGCTGGTGGGCGGGCCTGCGGCCACCTCCAGGGCGCCAGGCTGGGCCAGTTCTCTGCCCTGCACCTTGGCATCGACGACCTCGATCAGCGCCTCCCGGTATCCGTCATGATGGGCATCGGGGTCGAAATCGGACGTCATCGAGTCGATCAGCGAAGCAGCCATCGTCAGTTCCTGCGGGCGCACTTCGATCTCCTGGTCGAGAAAGGGGAACGACGCGGCGCGGATCTCGTCGGGCCACAGGAGCGTCTCAAGCACCAGGACGCCGTCCATGGTGCGCAGTGTCGCGAGCGACTCGCGCTGCCTGAGCGCGACCTGGGCGATCGCGATCCGGCCCGACTGCTCGAGCGCGTCGCGGAGCAGCACGTAGGCACGGGCACCGGCCGCCTCGGGCTCCACGTAGTAACTCCGGTTGAACAGGATCGGGTCGAGTTGCTCGGCCGGAGCGAAATGCAGCACCTCGATAGACTTGGTCGTCGGCAGAGGCAGATCGGCGAGGTCCTCGTCGTCGAGCACGACCATCTCGCCTGTCGGCAGTTCGTAGCCCTTGACGACCTCCTCATACGGCACTTCATCGCCACCTATCGAACAGAACCGGCGGAACCGAATCCGGCCTCCGTCGGCCCGGTGCACCTGGCGGAAGGCGATGTCCTTCTGCTCAGTCGCGGCGTAGAGTCGCACGGGAATCATGACCAGCCCGAAGGAGATCCCGCCCTTCCACATGCTGCGCACGTCGTCTCCTTACCCCAGCAGATCGGATACTTATACACCTAGCGTTGCTCTACTGTAGCCATTCGGCAATATGTTCGAGGTTCTAAAAACTTCGCCTTCATGGCCGAGAACCAGACTCCAGAGGGGGTCGGCATGACCGACAGAGACTTTGACGAGCCAGTCCCTGACGTGGTCGAGCAGAGTCAGGAGGCCGTGCCGGACGCCGCCGAGTCCGACCAGACCGAGCTTCCCGACCACCTTCCGCTGGAAGCCGACGAGGCCGACGCCACCGAGCAGGCCCGCGTGGTCGAACTCGGCGAGGAAGATTACCGCTGACTCAGCCCCGCGGGCGATCGGCGGGCGGGCAGACCGGCCGACCCTGCTGGCACGGCTAGTCCGCTGCGATCCGCCTTTGGCCCAGGCCAGCCGCGCTAGTGGCCGAGCCGCAGGCCTCCCAGACGTTCGGCACGAGGTGTTACCCGGCCGTAGGATGACAGCCAGGCAGCCTCCCGACCGTCGCCGATAGATATTCGGAGAGTCTCGTGATCGTGACGCCGCAGACCGCCAGACCGGCCAGCCCTCGACTGCCGCGCCCGGCGAGACGAAGGCAACTGCTCGGGGCCGCCCGCGAGGTCTTCGTCGCGCAGGGCTACCACGCCGCCGCGATGGACGAAATAGCCGAGCGGGCCGGTGTCAGCAAACCGGTTCTGTACCAGCACTTCCCCGGCAAGCTCGACCTCTATCTGGCGCTGCTCGACGAGAGCGTCGCCGAGCTCGTCGGCGCGGTCTCCGCCGCGCTGGCATCGACCGGCGACAACAGGGAACGGGTGCCGGCCACGTTCCGAGCCTTCTTCGACTACGTGAGCGGCGCGGGAGAGGCGTTCCGGCTGGTCTTCGAGTCTGACCTGAGCAACGAGCCCGCCGTCCGCGCCCGCCTAGACCGCGCGATGTACGAATGCGCCGAGATGGTCAGCGAGTTCATCCGCGAGGATGCGGGAGTGTCCAACGCCGAGGCGGACCTGCTCGGCATAGCGCTGGTCGGCATGGCGCAGGTCAGCTCGCGCTACTGGCTGAGCACGGAGCGCGAGATCGACCAGGACATCGCCGAGAAGCTGCTGTCCAGGCTGGCCTGGCGCGGTATCAGCGGCTGGCCGCTCGCCGAGGGCGCCCACGAGTAGCCGCGCAGGCCGATGCGCATCCTGATCGTGCGCCACGCGTCGCAAAGACCCTTCGGTTAGCGCCGGCAGCCTCGGCGCGGCCGGAACAGACCCGAACAGCGGCCGGAACAGGCCCGAACAAGAGACCCCGGCGAAGGCCGACAAAGTAAGCGGCCCACACGCCCGCCCCTGCCGCGCCCGCCTCAGCGCGCACCCCCGCGAAGTACGCCATCGGCTCTCCGCGAACATCGCTGCCACATCGATGTTCGTGATCAGGCAGTCCGAGGAACATCGATGTGGCAGCGGTGTTCGCCGGCGAACCACGGTGCCACATCGATGTTCGTGGTCAGGCGGTCCGGGGAACATCGATGTGGCAGCGATGTTCGCCTGAGCGACGTGATCCGGCCGCAGGCCTGCTCCGCCTTCCCGGCAAGGCGCTTGAGCTTCTTATCACCGGTCGTAGCTCCGCAAAGCTCGCAAACCGGGAGACCTGCCGGCCCCGAGGCGGCACTCACGCCGGGACCCGCCCGCCCGGGCGCTGGCACCTCACGCCGGAGACCCGCCCGCCTGGCCAGTCGGCGCTCACGCCGGGAACCCGCCAGCCGGACCGGTCGGCGCTCGCGCCGGGAACCCGCCAGCCGGATCGGTCTGCGCTCACGCCGGGAACCCGCCAGCCTGGCCAGCCGGCGATCCGCCTGGCCGACCGCGATCCGCACCTTTCGCTGCGGGCGTAGCCGGTCGGGCAGTCGCAGCACTGCCAAAGCGCGAGCTTCCGGCTAGCCTCGGGACTGTAGCTGCGAGCTAGCGTTGTCAAGCGGAGGATCGCGTGGAAGTCAAGATCGGCATACAGATGGCCCCTCGTGAGCTCGTGGTCGAGACCGCGGCCTCGGCGGAGGACATCCAGAAGACTCT
>DASPZH010000077.1:0-2153 GCA_035636335.1 Streptosporangiaceae bacterium | reverse complement strand
GGCGGCGCCTCCGTCGGCGGCCTCGGCCTGGCCGGGTTCCTCGAAGTGCCGCCGCCCGGCGAACTCGAACCTCACCCGCAGCCGCGGCGGAGCGGCGCTGGCTTCGAGATCCCAGATCTCGATCCCGGTCACGATCGGGCCCGGCGCCACCCGCCAGCGCTCCCTGACCGGATGCATCAGCCAGTGCGCGGCGTCCGGCCGGGCGATCGCGGCCAGCGCCGTGTCGTCGCCGTTCACGGCCATCGCCCACGCTTCGACGGCCAGCCGCGCGGTCATGGAGACCAGGTCGGCGCCCAGCCGGTGATCGCGCGCTCCCGCTTGCCGCATCGTCTCGGCGACCGATGAGCCGACCACCAGGCTGGCGGCCCGGGCCGACGCGACCGACTCGGCCGTCACCGGCTTCCTGCCTCGGCGAGTTCGGCCAGGACCGCGGCGGTGTGCTGGCCGAGCGCCGGGACGGCGCCCATGACCGCTTCCCGGCCGTGCGCGCTGACCGGCGGCAGCAGCGTGCGGACCGGGCCGCCCGGGGTGTCCACCTCGCGCCAGCGGTCCCTGGCGGCTAGCTGCGGGTGGGCGGCGAACTCGGCCGGCGTGCGCAGCCGGGCATTCGCGATGCCGGCCTGGTCAAGGAGCGCGGCGACCTCGTCGGGCGACAGTGCGCTGAGCGCGTCCTCGATGATCCGCGTCAGCTCGTCGTCGTGGGTGACCCGGTCGGGGTTAGTCACGAACCGCGGGTCGGTGGCGAGCTCCGGGCGGCGCAGCACGCCCTCGCAGAGCACCGCCCACTCGCGCTCGTTCTGCAGGCCGAGGAACACCTGGCCGCCCGCGACCGAGTAGGGCCCGTACGGGGAGATGGTGGCATGCCTGGCGCCGGTCCGCCTGAGGGCCTCATCACCGTAGACGGTGTAGTAGTACGGCTGGCTCATCCACTCGCCAAGCGCATCGAGCAGCGCTACGTCGAAGCTCGAGCCATGGCCGGTACGCTCGCGCTCGTAGAGCGCGGTGAGCACGCCGCTGAACGCGTACATCCCGGCCGCGATGTCGGCGACCGAGATGCCGGCCTTGCAGGGCTCACTGGGCGTGCCGGTGACCGACAGCAGTCCGGCCTCGCACTGAACCAGCAGGTCGTAGGCCTTCTTGTGCCGGTAGGGACCGTCGGGGCCGTAGCCGGACACCGAGCAGCAGATCAGCCGCGGATACCGGGTGCGGAGCGCCTCGGCGCCCAGGCCCAGCCGCCCGGCCGCGCCGGGGCCGAGGTTGTGCACGAAGACGTCGGCCCGGGCCAGCAACGCGGTCATGGCCGCCCGGCCGGCGTCGTTCTTGACGTCGAGCTCGACCGACTCCTTGCCCCGGTTCAGCCACACGAAGTAGCTGGCCTGGCCGAGCACGGACTGGTCGTAGTGCCGGGCGAAGTCACCGGTGGCCGGCCGCTCGATCTTGATGACCCGGGCGCCGAGATCCGCGAGCTGGCGGGTCGCGAACGGGGCCGCCACCGCGTGCTCGAGCGCGACCACCGTGATTCCGTCGAGCGGGCGCGTGACAAGGTTCATCCCCGCAGTCTCGGCAACCGCCGCCCGCGCCGCAAGTCGGCCCGGTCGATTGATGTGCCTTCCATCCGACAAACCACGGGCCCCGCCGGTGCCCGCGGGCGGCGCGCGGAGACCACTTGACGGGCTTCTCAGAGCCATGAGTCACTTGTCGTAATGCCGGGTACGACCCCTTTGATGCGGAAGACTCCCATGACCGAGATCGACGCCGACGGCCTGCGCCGCAAGTACGCGCAGGAGCGGGCCAAGCGGCTGCGGCCCGACGGCAACGATCAGTACGTGCAGCTCAAGGGGCAACTCGCCCATCTTCGCCGTGACCCTTACGCCGAGGTTGCCGACAGGGACGCCAAACGCGATCACGTCACGTTCACCTTTGTCGGCGGAGGCTTCGCGGGCCTGGTCACCGGCGCGCGACTGAAGGAGGCCGGCCTAGCCGACGTGCGCATCGTGGAGAAGGCCGGCGGTTTCGGCGGAACCTGGTACTGGAACCGCTACCCCGGCGCGCAGTGCGACACCGCCTCGATGATCTACCTGCCGCTGCTCGAGGAGACCGGGTACATGCCGTCCGAGCGGTACGCGCACGCTCCGGAGATCATCGAGCACTGC
>DASPZH010000076.1:0-8762 GCA_035636335.1 Streptosporangiaceae bacterium | reverse complement strand
GTGCACGCGGCCACGCCGCAGCTGGCGATGGGCGCCGGGATTGCGATCGAGGACGCGGTCGTACTCGGGGATGTCCTCGGCTCGAACCCTGACCTCGGTGACGCGCTCGCGGCGTTCATGGAGCGCCGCTGGGAACGCTGCCGTCTGGTTGTCGAGAACTCACTCCAGCTCGGTGAGTGGGAGAAGCATCCCGACGACCCTCAGGCGGACCCGGCAGGCCTGATGGATGCCAGCCTCGCGGTCCTAGCAGGCTCATTCTGACCGGCACTGCCTCGGAGAGCCGGGGCCAGGCGGTGATCATGCAGATGATCACCGCTGGCTCTGGGCATGGCAGACGACAGCCCGCTTGCCAGACCCAGTCCGGCCACGCCAAAGCCTGAGATTCGCGGGTGCCAGCGTCGGTGATGGAGGAACTTACCGTCTGCGACGATCTGCGTGCGGGACGTGCTCACCCGCCAACATCTGCAATCGACTGCAGGGGAGGCGTGGAAACGGGAGGATCCGGGCGCGCGATGATTCAAGATGCTCGCGCTGGGTAATCCAATCCTCGCTCGGCTGTTTCGGCCGGCGCCAATAGGCGCCCAGACCACCAAGGGGCCGGACCGGTGAGCGCGACCGCCGATAAACTCAATACCCACCGTTAATCGGCATAGTCGATATCGCACCCCGACCGACGCATGTGACGTGTGAGGCTGCAGGAATCCATGGGACTCGCCCGCTGCCCGGCCGCCCCGCCCGAGCGGGCCGGATGGCAACCGATTCGCGGTCACGCGCGTCCCCATGGTGGGCCGATCCGGCCAGGCTCCTCGCCGTGCCGCAGCGCGGCGAGGCCCGCACCGGCCGGGTCAGCGGTGGCCTGCACCTGCGGGGCGGCCGCACAGTACGAGGCCGGAAGGTCGCAGACCGTGACGGAGGTCGTGCAGCAATCCATGATCACCGAAAGTTGGACGTCTCAGCCGAGAAGGTCGCCGGCCCCGCTCCGGTTTGTGGTAATTTACCGCCGCAGGCACCCGGAAGGTCACGGAAGGCGCGCAAGTACACTCGGTTGCCGTGATGATCTCCGCTGTGGGCCGAACACCCCGATAGCCGCATCGGGCGGCGGCGTGGCGGTGAGCACTTAATACTGTCGGCTCTAGGATTCTTCGCCAGGGCAATGTCACCTCGTGACATCCACATCGAAAATGGAGGCTCAAATGAAGGTAATCGGTGCGGGTCTACCGCGCACGGCTACTCTCACGCAGAAAATCTCGCTGGAGATGCTCGGGTTCGGACCGTGCTACCACATGGTCAACGTGCTGAGCGACCTCAGCCTCGCACCGCAGTGGGCGGCCGCGTTCGACGGCAACGCTGACTGGGCCAAGATCTTCGAGGGCAACCAGGCCTCGGTGGACTGGCCAGGCTCGTTCTTCTGGCGCGAGCTCATCGACGCCTACCCGGATGCCAAGGTGCTGCTCAGCGTCCGCAGCGGCGACACCTGGGCGACGAGCATGAAGAACACGATCTGGGGCGTCTTCTACGACGACGTGCTCATGCGCCACCTGTCCGACGCCCGGGCCAATGTCGACCAGGGCTGGCATGACTACATCGAGCTCATGAAGGCCATGTGGCAGAAGAGCGGCCTGATCGGCGAGATGACCGGCGTGTTCGACCCGGCCATCCTGGCCGCGGCGATGGAGCGGCACAACCAGGAGGTTCGCGACACCGTGCCCGCCGACCGGCTGCTCGAGTGGTCTCCGGCCGACGGCTGGGAGCCGCTGTGCCGGTTCCTCGACGTCCCCGTCCCGCAGGCGCCTCTCCCGCACGTGAACGACTCGGCGCAGTTCGCCGGCCGTATCATCGACGGGTCGCTGGCCGTGCTCAACGCGTGGCAGGCCAAGCAGCAGGTGGAGGCTGCGGGCAAATGAACTTCCGCGTCGGCACCCTGCGGAACAGGACCGAGGACAAGCAGGCGACCAACGGGGGCGAGCCGGGCATGCGCCTGGGCTGGCTGCTCACGGTCTGCTGCGTAGCGCAGTTCATGGTGATCCTTGACCTGTCCATCGTCAATGTCGCGCTGCCCTCGATCCAGTCGGCCCTGGGCTTCTCCCCGGTCAACCTGCAGTGGGTCGTCGACGCGTACGCCATCATGTTCGCCGGGTTCCTCATGCTCGGCGGACGAGCCAGTGACCGGTTCGGGCCGCGGCGGATGCTCGCTGCAGCCCTGGTCCTGTTCGCAGTCGCGTCGCTGGCCGGCGGCGCCGCGACCAGCCAGTCAATGCTCATCATCGCGCGGTCGGTGCAGGGCCTGAGCGGCGCGCTCATGGCTGCCTCGTCGCTTGCCGCCATCACGATGTCGTTCCCCACGGGTCCAGCCCGGCACCGGGCCATCGCCCTGTGGGGAGCGATGAACGGCGCCGGCGGCGCGTCCGGCGCGCTGTTCGGCGGGATCATCACCCAGGAGTTCGGCTGGCGCTGGATCTTGCTGATCAACCCGCCGATCGGCGTCGCGGCGGCCGGCATCGCCTGGGCGGTGATCGCCGAGGGCGCGAAGAAGGAAGGGGCAGCTCGCAGCTTCGACCTGCCCGGCGCGATCTCGCTGACGCTCGGCCAGATGGTGCTCGTGTACGGGATCGTCGAGGCAGGCAAGTACGGCTGGGGGTCGCCGTTCTTCTACGTGCCGCTGATCATCGCCGTCGCGCTGCTCGCCCTGTTCATCGTCATCGAAGCGCGCTGGGCGAAGGCACCGCTCATCCCGTTCAAGGCGATTACCAAGCAGCTCTCGGACGCGAATCTGATCGTGTTCCTGTTCAGCGCCGCGGTGTTTCCGATGTGGTTCGTGAGCTCGCTGTATCTCCAGGAGGTGCTCGGGCTCTCGCCGCTGAACGCCGGCCTCGCGTTCTTCCCCATGGCGCTGGCCATCATGCTGACCGCCCGGCAGGCCGGCAGGCTCGTCGGGCTCTTCGGCCTGCGCGCCACGCTGACCTCCGGCCTGGTCATGATGGCTAGCGGGCTGCTGCTCTTGGCCAGGATCGGCCCGACCGGCAGCTCGCTCGGGTACGTGGTGCTGCCGGGCATACTCGCGACGATGGGGATCGGGCTGTCCGTCGTGGCATCCACCATCGCCGCGACCCACTCCGTCCAGCCGGCCCAGGCGGGTCTCGCATCAGGTCTTGTCAACACCTCGCGCCAGGCGGGCGGCGGACTGGGCATCGCGTTGCTCATCACGTTCGCCACGTCGTACACCACCCACCTGATCGGCCACAACACGCCGGTGCCCGTCGCGCTGACGTCGGGTTTCCGGCTGGCCTACCTGATCGCGGCCGGCCTCGCTGCCCTCGCCGCGCTGCTCACGTTCACGCTGATGCGGCACGCGCCCGCTCCGGCGCACCAGCCCGCGCACGCCCCTGCTGCCCAGGACGTCGCTCCTGCCGAGGCCCCGCAGCCTCTCGGGCCGTCACGGCCCAGGCTCGCCTCCGCGCTGGCCGCCGTGCCGATGCGATGGCGGCTGCCCGCGCTCGTGCTTGGCGTGCTCGCCGTGTTCGCGGCTCTGGACTTCACGGTCGCCGCCCCAGGCCCGCCGATCGGCTACTACGTGACGAAGGACGCCTACACCTTCCAGACGGCGCCCGGCCTGCACCCGCCGATCGTCCGGCCGGCCAGCCACACGACCGGTAACCCGGCCCCTGGCTATATCCTGACCGGTGCCTTCTACGACCTCGCGTACCCGCCGATGCGCGGCCAGAGCGGCCCTCTGATTCTCGACAACAAGCTTCAGCCGGTCTGGTTCCGGCCGGTGCCGGAGAACATCGTCGCCTCGAACCTGGCCGAGCAGACCTACCATGGCAAGCCGGTCCTGAGCTGGTGGCAGGGCGTGGTCACGAATACCGGCCAGACCTCGAGCGGTCAGTACATCGTCGTCAACCAGCACTACAAGACCGTCGCGACGCTGCGCGGCAAGGACGGCTGGGCCGTGACCCTGCACTCGATGGTCATCGACGGTAACGACGCCTGGGTGACGGCGAACAAGAACATTCCGATCAACCTGTCGAAGTGGGGCGGGGTATACAACGGCACGATCGTCGACTCGGCGCTTCAGAAGTACAACCTCACGACCGGCAAGCTCCTGTCTAGCTGGGACGTGTACAAGCACATCCCCCTGAGCGACTCCCACTCGCTGCCGCCTGGCAACGGGTTCCCCTGGGACGTCTACCACATCAACTCGATCGACCTGATCGGCAGCAACACGGCGCTGCTCTCGCTGCGGGACACCTGGGGCGTGTACAAGATCAACACAGTCACCGGCAAGATCGAGTGGACTCTGGGCGGCAACCACTCCGACTTCACGTTCGGGCCCAACGCGGAGTTCAAGTACCAGCACGACGTGACGATGCTGCCCGACGGCGACATCACCATGTTCGACGACCACTGCTGCTTCCTGGAGAGCGGCGGCACGTACCTCGCGCCGACCGGGCCGTCCCGGGCCGAGGTGCTCAGGCTCGACCTGGCCAACCGCACAGCGTCCCTGGTCGGCCAGTACCGGCACCATGACGAGGACGGCCAGCAGGGCACCGACGCGTCCTACATGGGCTCGGCCGAGCTGCTGCCGAACGGGAACATGTTCGTCGGCTACGGCAACCTGCCGTTCTTCTCCGAGTACACCAAGTCAGGCCAGATGGTCATGGACGCGATCATGCCCGGGTCTGACCTGTCCTACCGCGCGATCAAGATCGGCCAGGACGCCTGGGTCGGGCTCCCGCTCACCTCGCCGAGCGCGGTGGCGCGGCGGTCGGGCGGGGCGACGACGGTGTACGCGAGCTGGAACGGCGCGACGCGGGTCGCCTCCTGGCGGGTCCTGGCCGGATCGGGGTCCGGACAGCTTTCCGCAGTCACCACAGCGGCCAAGTCCGGCTTCGAGACCGCCATCCGGCTGAGCCACGGCTCCGCCGCCTACCAGGTCCAGGCGCTCGACGCCAACGGCAAGGTCATCGGCACCTCGAAGGTCTTCGGATCGAAGAGCTAGGCCGGCGGCCCGACAACTGCAAACGGCGCATGGCGTAACATACGTGCCTGCCCGCAAAGCCGGGCACGTCGGTTGAAAGGAATGCAGTGGAGCAAGCACCAGTCCGAACGAGGTCGGCTGCGACGATGCCTAAGGTCCGGCGGGGTTTGCTTGTCGCCATCGCGGTCGTCGCGACCGCCCTCGGCGCGGCCGCCTGCGGCCCAAACTCGCACCCGAACCCCAAGCACACCACCCAGGGCCCTGGGGGGTACTAACCCACGGTTCAGGCGGCGGGCCGTTCCAGCGCGCGTCCGGCCGGCGGGTGCGGCTGACTCAGGCCAGCAGGTAGCGGCGGGACAGCGGCACCTCGGCCAGCGGGGCGGCGGCAAGCACCCGCCCGTCCAGCCGGACGGTGCCGTCGGCCGGGTCGACCGTGACCGCCGGGCAGGCCCGCCCGGCGGTCAGGCTGTCCCGCCGGACCGACCGCGTGCCGGAGACCGGTATCAGCCGCCGCTCGCCGCCGAGCCTGGCCGCCAGGCCGGCCTCCAGCGCCGCCCGTGAGACGAAGGTCGCCGACAGCGCCGCCGGGGCGCGGCCGTATCCGCCCCAGTGCGGGCCGTACCGCCGCGGCTCGGCGCCTTCCACCGTCGCGTTGCCCTCGCCGAGCGGCCCCCACGCGATGTGGCCGGCCTTGAGCACCAGCTCGGGCCGGACGCCGAAGTACCCGGGGCGCCACAGCACGATGTCGGCCAGCCGGCCGGGCGCTAGCGTGCCGACCGCAGCCGACACACCGTGCGTGATGGCCGGGTCGATGGTGTACTTGGCCAGGTACCGCAGCACCCGCTCGTTGTCGTCGGGGCCGAGGCCGTCGTCGGCGAGCGAGCCCGCCGGGCGCGCGACGGACCTGCGCACCGCGGGCGCCGCCGGCCAGCCGCCACCGTCCGGCCCGGCCCGCCACGCCTTCATCGCGTCGGCGAGCTGCCAGGTCCGCCTGATCGTCTCGCCGATCCTGCCCATGCCCTGCGAGTCGCTGTTGACGATGCTGATCGCGCCGAGCTCGTGCAGCGGCCCCTCGGCAGCCAGCGTGGCCGGGCGTACCCGCTCGGCGGCGAGTTCCAGGTCGGCCGGATCGGCTCCCGAGCCGCCGTGCACGGCCAGGATCATTTCGGGATGCTCGGCTGCGGTGCCGATGCCGTACGGGATCGTCGGCGTGGTCGACGAGCAGACAATGCCGGGCTCGCGGACCAGGCCGATGAGGTCAGGGATGTGCCCTCCCCCGGCACCCTCGACGTGGTACGCGTGCACCGCCCGGCCCGCGATCGCCGCGACGGTGTCTTCGAGCTCGCAGGACTCGTTCAGCCCGTCGGTGTGCAGTGCCACGGCCACGTCGTGCTCGTCGGCCAGCGTGAGCACGGCGTCTATGATCTCCGGGTAGGCTCCCCAGTCCTCGTGGATCTTCAGCCCTATGGCGCCCGCCTCGATCACTCGCTCCGTCGCCGCCGTGGCCTCGCTCCGCGCGCTGGCCTGCAGGCCGAGGTTGACCGGAAGCTGCTCGAACGCGCGCAGCGTCGCCGCCATCGCGGCGGGCGGCTCCTCGAAGCCCGCGGTGATCAGCGTGGTCACGCCGGCCGACAGGGCGACCGGGATCAGCCTGGGCGTGATCAGGTGCACGTGCGAGTCGACCGCGCCGGCCGTCGCGATCAGGCCGTACCCCATCAGCGGCAGCGTGTTCGGCCCGATCGTCAGGTCCACTCCGCTGGTGACGTCGGGGTTGCCGGCCCGGCCGATCCCGACGATCCTGCCGTCCTTCACGCCGATGCTGGTCTTGACCACGCCGAGCAGCGGGTCGACGACCAGGACGCCGGCGACCACGACGTCCAGCTCGCTGTCGGCGCTCGCGCCGTCGTGCTGGGTCATCCTGGAGCGGATGTTGCGCGCGTAGCCCCAGACCGGCTCGTCGCCGTAACCGACGTGGTCGTCCTCGACCCGCAGCCACAGGTCCGTGTCTCCCAGCCTGACCCGGTCGCCCGTGGTCGGCCCGAACCTGGCGCCGTAGCCGGCCTGGCGCAGCGCCGTCACGACGCGGCCCGGCCGGCCAGCGCCACCAGGTCGACCTCGCGCGTCTGGCCCGGCGCCCAGCGCACCGACGTGCCGGCCGGTATGTCCAGCCGGAAGCCGGCCGCGGCGGTGCGGTCGAACTCGAGCCGCGCGTTCACCCGCCAGAACGGATAGTGCGAGGACACCCGGATCGGCCTGGCCGACCGGCTGGTCACGGTGATCCGCCGGCGCAGCAGGCCAGCCGCGAGCGCCACGTCGCGCTCCGGGCTGCGGATCTCGCCGGGCTCGACGCTGCCTCCGCGGCCCGGTCTGGCCGCGCCGCGCGCTCCGGTGCCGCTCGCCGCCCCGCCGGTCATGGCCGCCCCCACGGATCGCGCAGCACGACCAGCTGCGTTCCGTCGTCCATCAGTACCTCAAGCCGGATCTCCGGCACCAGCGCGGGGATGCCGTCCATCAGGTCCTCGCGGCGCACCGCCGCGCGCCCGGCCGCCAGCACGCCGTCGGCGTCGGTGCCCCGCCGGGCGGCGCGGTGCATCTCGTCGCAGATCAGCGCGGTGGCCTCGGGCGCGTTCAGCCGCGCCCCGTCGGCCAGCGACCGGCGCGCCAGCCCGGCGGCCGTGAAGATCGTGAGCCGGTCTTCCTCGCTCTGAGTGAGGTACATGCCCGCCCAACTTAGCGAACCACGAGCACCGGTGAACAGCGCTGCCACAACGATGTCCGCCGGCGAGCGCCGCCCAGAACAACGCTGCCACATCGATGTTCGCCGGCGAACAACGCTGCCACAACGACGTTCGCCGGACCGCGCCCCACAGAACAACGCTGCCACATCGATGTTCCGGGCCGGCCGACCCGCCGGGGGCGCCGGCTTGCCGGGCGGGGCGCCGGCCTGCCGGCCGCGCGGCGTGCCCCGCCTTCCCTGACCGGGTGAACTGAGCGGGGGCGCGGGGCGGGAGCGGGGCGCGGGAGCGGGCCGCGGAGCGGGGACGGGGCGTTGACCGACGTCGCGCGAATCGTTAGCGTCCGCTAGAACACGTTTCACTTGCGGGCCAGGAGACGACATGACCGCGGCGGCAGAGCGCCAGCCTGGCGAGCGGGTCCAGATGACCGTCAGCCAGCGGGATCCGGCAGCACTGGCCGGAGCGCTCCGCGGGTCTGGCCGGACGGCCGGGTCGAGCAGCTCGGCTGGCCGCGAGCCGAGATCGGCTTCGAGCCGGGCACCCGGCGTCCGACCTCGGCGGCGATTCATCTGACGGACCGGGCCGGCAAGCCGGTTTGCGTAGAAATCCAAATCCTGACCTCCGTCACGCTGCACGTCGGCGCGGGATACAACGGCGACCCTGACTGGTCGCACGGCCGCTGGATGGGCAGGAACTGGAGCAGCGCCAGCGTCTACGACCTGACCGCGCCCGAGGTCGCCGGGCGGATCCCGTGGGGCGTGACCGACCACCTCGCCAGGGCCACGATGGACGGCGAGGAGGGCTGGGGCCTGTTCGAGCACGCCAGCATCGGGCGGCACGACCCGACCGGGTTCGCCGACTGGTCGTCGGTGGCCCCCGGCTAGCGCTAGCGCCCGGCTGGCGCTGGCGGCCCGGCTAGCGCCCGCGCGGCCACGGGCTAGGGCGAGGTGCTGGCCGGCGAGGTCGGCGCCGGCGCCGAGGAGCTGGCGGTGGGGCTGGCCGACGTCGGGGTGGGTGAGGGTGTCGGGGTCGGCGTCGGGGTCGGGGTC
>DASPZH010000075.1:0-3601 GCA_035636335.1 Streptosporangiaceae bacterium | reverse complement strand
GCCGCGCTGCCAGTCCAGGAACCGGGCGACCATCCGGTCGGCACTCTCGCGCTGCCGGATGCTGTACCAGACGCTGCCGAAGTCGAGCTGGTGCCAGATCTCGTCGATCCGGCGGGCGATGTCCGCGTGGTCGGCTCCCTCCGCGACCAGCGCCGCGGCCGCGTGGATCACGGTCCCGAGATGCCCGGCCGTCGACGGCGGGCTGGCGCCGACCGCCGACTCGACCAGCCAGCGCAACCCGCAGGTGACGAACTTGTCGACCTGCGATGGGGAGATCCGCACCTCGCCGTCGCGGATCGGCCCGGTGCCCGACCACCGCGCGAGGGCGTACCACTGGTCCGGGCTCGCTCCGCTCACGCCGGCCGCGGCCAGCCTGGCGAGCTGGGCGGCGGCGGCACGCCGGACCGGCTCGGGCAGCCCCCGGTCGGCGGCGGCCCGGCGAAGATCCGCGGTCAGTGCGGGAAGCGACAGCCAGCGCCGGCCGGTCCCGGCGACCTCCTCGACTCCGATCTCGTCGCCGGCGAGTTCGGCCAGGAACCTGGACGGCCGTTCCTCGCTGTCGTCGCCGCCGACCGCGGTCACGACCAGCGACCGCCGCGCCCGCGTGACCGCGACGTAGAACAGCCGCCGCTCCTCGTCGAGCAGCTTCGAGCCGAGCGCGGCCGCGGCGGCGTCCTGGCCCGGCTGCCGGGACCGGCCCGCGGGTACGCCGCGGTCGGCCGCCTCGACGAGTTCATCCATGCCGAGCAGGGAACCGCGCAGCCGCAGGTCGGGCCAGACGCCCTCCTGGACTCCCGCGACGACGACCAGGTCCCATTCCAGGCCCTTGGCTCGGTGCGCGGTCGAGATCGTCACGGTCTCGCCGGGCTGCGCCCGTTCGGCGAGCGTGTCGCCGGCGATCTCCTGGCTGGTCAGCCCGTCGAGGAAGAGCGGCATCGACCCGGGCGGCAGCCGGGCGTCGAATCTCGCCGCGGCGTCGAACAGGGCAAGCACCGCGTCGAGGTCGGCGTCCGCCGTCGCGCCGCGCGTGCCGCCGGCCGCACTGGCGGCCTGCCACTGGCCGGCCAGGCCGCTGGCGTCCCAGACCGCCCAGAGCACCTCCTGGGCGGTGCCGGTCGCGGCCGTCGTTCTCGCCACGTCGAGCAGTCCGGCCACGCGCCGCGCGGCGGCCAGTGCGTCGCCCGCGGCGATCAGGGTCTGCCCCGGCTGCCAGCCCGCCGCCGCGAGCCGCCTCGGGTCAAGCAGCGCGCCTGCCAGCGGCCCGCCATCTCCGGCTCCGGCATGCTCTTCCGCGGCGGGACCGGCCCCGCTCGGCTGATCGCCCTCGTCCGACCGGGCCGCGGGCTCGTCGGCAACCGCGCGCTCGCCGTCGGCGCCGGGTCCTGACTCGTCCGCGGGGTCGCGCTGCCTGAGCAGCCTGAGCAGCCGGCGTAGGCCGAGCGCGTCGGCGCCGCCGAGCGGCCCGGTCAGCAGTTCCGCCGCGACGTCCTCGGTCAGCTCGCCCGGGTCCAGGGCGCAGCCGATCAGGCGAAGCAACGGGCTCGTCGCCGGATCCTCGGCCAGCGGCAGCTCGTCCCCGGCGACCGCGACCGGGACGCCGACGCTCGACAGCGCCCGCTGCAGCGCAGGGACCTGGCGCACCGCCGAGCGGACCAGCACGGCCATCGACGACCAGGGAACCTGGTCGATCAGGTGCGCCCGCCGCAGCACGTCCGCGATGAACGCGGCCTCCTGGCGCTCGCTCGCGGCGACGGCGACCCGCGCCTCGCCGACGCCGGCCGACGTGAGCGGGACCAGCACCCGGTGGTCTCGTTGCGAAACTGAACTGGAGCTGCTCCTCGCCTCGGGCAGCCGCACCGCGGGCAGCCTGGCGGCGACCCGGCGCGACGCCGCGAGCAGGACCGCGTCGCTGCGCCGGCTCGTGCGCAGCGCGGTCACCTGGGCGTGGCGGCCGTCCGGGGCGCGGAACCTGGCCGGGAACCGGCCGATCGCGTCGGCGTCGGCCCCGCGGAATGCGTAGATCGACTGGTCCGGGTCGCCGACGACGACCAACTCGCGGCCGTCCCCGGCCAGTGCGTGCAGCAGGTCCTCCTGCGCCGGGTCGGTGTCCTGGTACTCGTCGACCATGACGACGTCGTAGGCGAGCCGCTCGCGCTGCCTGACCTCGGGCCTGGCCAGGAGCTGGCCGGCGATCCTGATGATCTCCGAGTAGTCGTAGGCCGGAACGGGCGCCAGGTCGAACCGGGCGGCGTACCTGGTCAGGAACCGGCCCGCCGCCATCCAGTCGTCGCGGTCCGCCCGCCGGCCGAGCCTGGCCAGCCCGGCCCCGTCCAGACCGCGCTCGGAGGCCCTGAGCAGGAAGTCACGCAGTTCCGCGGCGAACCCGCGAGTAGCCAGCAGGGGGCGCAGCCGCTGCGGCCAGTGCGTGGCCCCGTCGGACGCCTCACCCCGCAGCATCCGCCTGACCTCTTGCAACTGTTCGGGCCCGGACAACAGGATCGGCGGCTCCGCGCCGGCCAGCACCGACTCGCGCCTGACCAGGGCATACGCATAGCTGTGGAAGGTCAGCGCCAGCGGCTCGGCGGTCGTGCGGTCCAGCCGAAGGGTGATCCGCGCCCGCAGCTCCTGCGCGGCCTTGCGGCTGAACGTGAGCACGAGCACCCGGCCGGGATCGAGGCCGCGGCCGGCGACCCGGTCGACGACGGTCTCCACGATCGCCGTCGTCTTTCCCGTGCCCGGCCCGGCGAGGACCAGCAATGGGCCGCCGGAATGGCCGACGACTTGCGCCTGGGCCGGGTCGAGAATGGGCGGCTCTGCGGCGCCCACCGGCCGGCGAACCAGGCGGTATGCGGGCGGTTGCCTATCCATGTCGTATGGCATTCCAGCACCCGGCACCGACATTCCGCTGGCGAGTTGGCCAAACAGTCGAGTCAGGATCGGCGTCGCGCGGCGCGGCTCAGTCCCGGATCCGCCGCGGCGGCCGGGCTCATCTCGGCACTCGTGTCGCCCGACCAGCGCGCCTTGCGCATGTCGAGCCGCGCGGGCGAGCCGTCGGCCCCGCTCCGAAGCGGAGTTCCCTCGGTGCGGTAGTGGCGGAGCGCCTCGCGTTCGTGGCCGGACAGCAGGCTGCCGTCCGCGTGCACGACCCGCCACCAGGGCACTCCGCCGCCCCAGAGCGCCATCACGCGCCCGACCTGCCGCGGACCGCCCTCGCCGACGCAGGTGGCGATGTCGCCGTAGGACATCACCCGGCCCGGCGGTATCGACTCCGCGACGTCCAGAACCCGGCTCGCGAAGTCGCCCAGGCCGACCGCGGCCGGGGTGACCTCACGCCTGGTCATCGAGTGAGTCTGGTCCTGGCGGGGAGGCTGCCTGATCGGTGGTCGCGGCCGGACGCCGCCGCTCCCACACGCTCGGCAGCGGCTGGGACTCGTCTGCCTGCTGGCGCGGGACCTGCGCCGGCCGCTGGCGCCGCAGCGGAGCGGCCAGGTGCGTCTGCGGCTGCCGGCGCGGCAGCGGCTGCACCCCGGACGGGCGCTGCGAACCCGACGCGGACGGCGAGCCCGACGCGGACGGCGAGCCCGACGCGGACGGCGAGCCC
>DASPZH010000074.1:0-3586 GCA_035636335.1 Streptosporangiaceae bacterium | reverse complement strand
GGCGTTCATCGCCAGCGCCGCCAGCGGCTTCTACGCGCTCGTCGACGGCGACGAACTCATCGGCTTCCGCTCCTTCGGCGACGACGGCCAGGTCCCCGGGGGTGCGTACGACTCCTCGGCCCTGGACACGGGCGGCGGCCTGCGCCCCGACCTGACCGGGAAGGGGCTCGGCCGCCAGGCGGTCGGAACCGGGCTCGCGTTCGGGCGCCGGCAGTTCGCGCCGCCGGCGTTCCGGGTCACGGTCGCGTCCTTCAACGAGCGGGCGCTGCGGGTGGTCAGGTCTGTGGGCTTCCGCGCCGTCGGGAGCTTCCTCGCGCTGGCCGACGGCCGCCCCTTCGAGCTCCTGGTCCGGCCGGAGCAAGGTCCAGGCGAGACCGGCGACGGCGGCGCGCCCTATTAGCCCGACCCGCGGCTCTTCTTCGGGTTCCTGCTGCCCGCGATGGCGCCCGCGGCGCCGGTCAGGCCGAATGCGATCGCGCCGTGCCACAGCGCGGTGAACGCGCCGCCGAAGAGTCCGCTGCTGCCGATCAGCACCGAGAGCACGAACACGATGACCGCTGCGGCGGCACCGGGCAGCACGGCGAAGCGCCACGGGTTGCTGCGCGCCCAGCGTGCGGCGCGGCTGGCGCGGTTCCGCACGACAACGCTGCCGCCCGCCACGGCGAACAGCGCCACGGTGCCCGCCGACAGCGAGCTGGTGAGCGCCAGGTGCCCGCCCAGGAGGTGCACTGCGAGGTCCGCGCCGGTCACGACCGCGCCGGCCGCGCCGGCGACGCCCCACGGCACGTCGGCCATCGCCGCGCCGGAGACGGTCATCTCCTCCCGGCGGGACAGGCCCTGCTGGTCGTTGCGCAGTGGTGTCGACATGGGGATAGCTCCTCTGCTTCCGGTCACCGGTCTGCTTCCAGTCACCAGATTCAAGATATATCGCTTCTGCCGTTCGCGCCACACCGTGACCCCTGGCGCCGCGAAATCGGGTTGCCGGAGCTTCGGCTCCCCTGACAGCCTGGCGCCATGCTCAGCGCGGCCGAGATAGACGCGTTCCTGGCCGACGGCTACGTCGCCATCCGCGGGGCGGTGCCTGGCGCCGTCGCGCGGGCGTGCCAGGACGTCGTCTGGTCTGAGCTTGAGAAGCAACGGATCGTCCGCGATGACCCGGCCACCTGGACGGCCGCCGTCGTGCGGATCAACTGTCCCGACGGCGGGCCGTTCGCCGCGGCGGGTCAGGGAACGGTGCCCGTGCTCGCCGAGGCGTGCGACCAGCTGATCGGCGCGGGCCGCTGGTGGCGGCGGCCCGGGGTCGGCGGCACCATCCCGGTGCGGTTCCCCGGCGAGCAGGATCCCGGCGACGCGGGGTGGCATTTCGAGTCCAGCTACGAGGCAGGCGGTTCCTGGCGGGTCAACATCGGTTCCCGTGCCCGCGGCCTGCTCGCGCTGTACCTGATCACGGACGTGGATGCCGACGGCGCGCCGACCAGGCTGCGCCCGGGATCTCATCTCGACGTTCCTCCGATACTCGAGCCGGCCGGCGACGACGGGCTCGACTGGTCGGTCGCGGCCCCGCTGGCGGCGCAGGCCAGCGCGCACCGTCCCACCGCGCTCGCCACCGGCCGGGCCGGTGACGTGTTCTTGTGCCATCCGTTCCTGGTGCACGCGGCGTCCTGGCCGCACCGCGGGAGCCAGCCGCGGATGATCGCCCAGCCCGGCGTCGCGCTGCACGGCCAGTTCCCGCTCGACCCGGACGCCTCGCCGTCCCCGGTCGAGCGGGCAATCCTGACCGGCCTGGCCGGCGCTGGCCGAGGGCCGGCTAGCTTCCGTGCTGGCGCGGGCCGGTGACCGCCCCGGGCTGGACAGTTGACTCTTGGCGCACAGTCGCGACAGTGATCTTGTTACGCTGAAAATCTCACTGGCCGATGGCCCGATGGCCCATCTTGGGCCGACGCGACCGTAAGGGGTGCCTCACTGTGCCGCGCTATCGCCGGGTCGTCGTCAAGCTCAGCGGCGAGGCGCTGGCCGGGTCGTCCGGGTCGGGCGTGGACCCGGCCAGCCTGGCGCAGGTCGCCGACGAGGTGCTGGCGGTGCACGACCTGGGCATCCAGGTCGCGGTGGTCGTCGGCGGCGGCAACTACTTCAGGGGCCGCATGGCCGACGGCTGGGGCATCAGCCGCGCCGAGGCGGACAACATCGGGATGCTCGGCACCGTGATGAACGCGCTGATGCTGCGGGGTGCGCTCACCGCCAGGACCGTCACCGACGTGCGTGTGATGACCGCGATGCCGATCCAGAGCGTCGCGGAGCCGTTCATCCGGCTGCGGGCGGTCCGCCATCTGGAGCGCGGCCTGATCGTGCTGCTCGCGGGCGGGATCGGGCAGCCGTACGTCACCACCGACTACCCGGCCGTGCAGCGCACGCTGGAGCTCGACGCCGACGCGCTGCTCATGGCCAAGCACGGCGTGGACGGCGTCTACGACAGCGACCCGAACCTGAACCCGGCGGCGGTGCGGTACGAGCGGCTGACCTACGAGGAGGCGCTGGCGGCCGGCGTGCGGGTCATGGATACCAGCGCGTTCGTGCTCGCCAACGAGCAGGGTCTCACCACGCACGTGTTCGACGTGGCCGCGGTCGGAGCCATGCGCCAGATCTGCCTGGGGGCGGACCTCGGGACCCGGATCAGCACGAAGGCATAGGTCGCGCGGGTCAGGCCGCGAGCGGGCACGCCGCGGTCAGCCGGTCGATCTCGAGCTGGGCGAGGCCGCCTCGGCCGCGCCGGGCGCCTTGGTGGCGTAGACGAAGCAGCCGCGCATCGTCAGTGTCAGCGGCAGGTCCAGCGTGGCCGCGGCCAGGCGCGCGTCCTGCTCGCTCATGCCGTGGTTGCTCAGGAACGCGGCGGCGTGGTCGGCGGCCCGCACGGCGGGCCGGGGCGCGAGCGCGAGCATGGTCACGGACAGATCGATCAGCAGGCAGCGCATGGACAGGCCGGGCAGCAGACGGGCCAGCTTGCCGGTTCCGCCGCCGACGTCGAGTACCGTGCGGGCGCCCGCGTCGGCAAGCCGGGCGGCCACGTACGGGTGCACGTCGTCGTGCGGCCACTCGGTGCTCGCCAGGTAACGCCCGGGGTCCGAGTCATAGTCGCTCGGCAGGGCCGTCACGTCCGCTCCCCTCCTGGCCTCGTCATCGCCTGCGCACCTTCTCGCCGTGAGGCCACACTCTCCGATCTGGCCTCGGCGGGCCAGCGAATAAAGGCCGGCCCGCAAGGGCTTCCCCCGGCCGTGCTCCGGAATGGCGGGAGTCGGGCAAGCCCCATGGTAAGGATGGCCACATGACACAAGAACGCGCTATTCCGCCGCTGGAAGCGGACGAGCGAGTGACGCTCACGGCGTTCCTAGATTTCCAGCGCGCGACGTTGGCCCTCAAATGCGATGGGCTGACTGATGATCAGCTACGAGACCAGGCAGTTCAGCCATCGACGCTGTCACTGCTCGGCATCGTCAGGCACATGGCCGAGGTCGAGCGCAACTGGTTCCGTCCGGTGCTGGACGGCGAGGAGATGTCTGGCCTTTGGGCGGCTGGGCAAGCACTGGACCCG
>DASPZH010000073.1:0-12098 GCA_035636335.1 Streptosporangiaceae bacterium | reverse complement strand
CGAAGATCGAGCGCGACCCCGAGCGCCCGGAGATCGTCGTCACGGTCCGCGGCGTCGGCTATAAGGCGGGTCCGGGCTGAGCACCACCGGCCAGTCGCCGAAGTGGCTGGCCTGGCTGGCCGAGAGCGATCGACCAGGCCGGCGGTTCACCATGCGCCGAAGAGCGCTGGTCAGCGACCCCGGCAGGACAACGGTGCGGTCGGCCGCCAACGGCGCGCTGCCCCGGTCGGCCGCGGGCGGGCCCGCCGGGTCGGTAGCTGGCGGGTCGGTTGCTGGCGGGCCGGTAGCTGGCGGGCTGGCAACTGGCGGGCCGGAGGAGGTGCCGGCGCCCGCCGCGCAACCAGTTGCGGTCCGGGGCCACTCCTCAATGCCCGCCGCGCTTGCCCCGCTGGTGCGCGGTGCCTGGCGGATCGGCGGGGCCGGCCGTCAGCGCGGCGTGCCGCTCCTGCCGAGGTCGGTCAGGTCGGCCGCTGCCAGGTCCCGCGACTGGACGGTTGTGCTGGTGAGGGGACTGCACGGGCACTGGCGCCGGTCGCTCCAGCTTCGCGTGGTCGGCACCACGCTGGTGGTATCCGTGGCGGTGGTCTCGCTGCTCGGGTTCTTCCTGATGCAGCAGATCGCCGCGAACCTGCTGTACAGCGCCAAGGTCCAGGCGCTGACCCAGGGGTCGGACGGCCTCGTTTTTGCCCGAGCCGATCCGGCTGCGCTCGGGCCGCCGGGCACCGGCTCGCAGGACCTGTTCCTCAAGATCCTGAGCCGCCTGAAGTCGAGCGGCCAGAGCCCCGGCACGGACTACGGCGTGGCCATCACGGTGCGGCATGACCTGACGAACCCGCCGGCCTACTGGCGCGCCGTCCAGAGCAACCTCGACTATCACAGTCTGCCCCGGTCGGTCCGCCAGTCATCGGCGGCCCGACCAGGGCAGCCTGTGATGGAGTTCGCAAGCATGCCCTATCCGCATGCGGGCAATCCGAAGACCTCGGGCCTGCTCTACGCAGCGCCATTCGGCTTCGACAACGACTACGAGCTGTACTACTTTTTCCCGCTCGGCCAGCTCCAGAACGAACTCGTCCTCATCCAGCGCACGCTGGCTCTGGTCGGGCTCGCCCTGGTCTTCCTGCTCGCCGGGATCGCCTGGCTGGTCACCAGGTGGGTGGTGGTTCCTGTCGCCAGGGCGGCGCAGGGTGCCAAGAAACTGTCGACAGGAAGGCTGGACGAGCGCCTGGCGGTGCGCGGCGAGGACGAGGTGGCCGCGCTCGCCACATCGTTCAACGAGATGGCGGCCAGCCTGCAGGAGAAGATGCGCGAGCTGGAGGACCTGTCCCAGGTGCAGCGGCAGTTCGTCTCCGACGTGTCGCATGAGCTGCGCACGCCGCTTACCACGATCAGGATGGCCGCCGACCTGCTCTTCGAGGCCAGGGAGCAGCTCGAGTCGGCGGCCGGGCGGTCGGCCGAACTGCTGCAGAGCCAGCTCGGCAGGTTCGAGTCGCTGCTCAGCGACCTGCTGGAGATCAGCAGGTACGACGCGAACGCCGCCACGCTGGAAGCCGAGCTCGTCGACATCTGCGACGTGGTGCGCCAGTCGGCCGACATCGCCCAGCAGCTTGCCGAGCAGCGCGGCTCACGGATCGAGTTTCGGCTGCCCGCGGGGCCGTGCCTGGCCGAGATGGACCGACGGCGGGTCGAGCGGATCCTGCGGAACCTGCTGTGCAACGCGGTGGAGCACGGTGAGGGCCGGGACGTGGTGGTGACCTCGGCCACCGACCGAGACGCGGTTGCCGTGGCGGTCAGGGACTTCGGGGTCGGCCTGGCGCCCGGTGAGGAGCACCTCGTGTTCGACCGGTTCTGGCGAGCTGACCCGGCGCGGGCGCGAACCACGGGAGGCACGGGCCTGGGCCTGGCGATCGCGCTCGAGGACGCCAGGCTGCACGGCGGCTGGCTCGAAGCCTGGGGAGAGCCGGCCAAGGGGTCGGTGTTCCGGCTCACGCTGCCGCGCGAGGTCGGAGCCGAGCTGGTCGGCTCGCCGCTTCCGCTGGCCCCCGACCAGGCGGATTTCGGGAGCCTCGCGGCCGAGACGGCGGCGGACCGGAGAGTCACCGTGCGCCACGCGAGATACCGGGCTCCGGCCCCGATCGAGGATCGCCTGTGAGGAGTCGCAGGTGGCTTGCCACTTTGGCCGCGCTGGTCGTCAGCGCGCCCGTAGCCGCCTGCGCGAACCTGCCGACGAGCGGCAGCGTCCGGCAGAACTCGCTGCGGGGCACGGGCGGCGCGGGCCAGATTGGCGTCCAGATCGTGCCGGCGCCGCCCGGCCAGGGCTGGCGCCCTCTGGAGATCGTCAACGGGTTCCTCGCGGCCAGCGCCAGCTACCCGAATTACGCCGTGGCGCGAGAGTACCTGACGGCCGGCAAGCACGGCTTCGGCAGGCGGTGGCGGCCCGGCTGGGCGGCCACGGTCATCGACTCACCCAGGGTCAGCCTGGTCCCCCCGCCCGGTAGCCTCAAGCAGGTCGGCGGTCCGGCGACGGCATTGGTCCAGGTAACCGGGCAGCATTTGGCGAGGCTGGACACGACCGGACGATACCAGGCCGGCAGCGTCGTCATCGCGCCCGCGTCCACCGTATTCCGCTTCTCGCTGATACAGGTTTCCGGTCAATGGCGCATCGATGACATCGAGGTCGGCGGCACGAAAGCCCAGCCCACGCTGTTGCTGCTGACCAAGTCGGACTTCGAGCGCGACTACCAGCCCAGGAATCTGTACTTCTACCCGCGCCGTCTGGGCGCGAACTCGCTGATACCCGACCCGGTCTACATCCCGCAGGCCGGCGACAACGGGCTCAGCGGCCTGGTCAAGGGCCTGGTCGGGGCGCTGATCAAGGGGCCGCCTGGTGCGAGCTGGCTGGGCCGCGCGGCAACCACGGCGTTCCCGCGTGGCACGGTGCTCATCGGCACCCCGCAGGTCTTCGGGGGTATCACCGCCGTCGTCAACATCGGCGGCGCTGCCGCGAAGGCCAGTCCGAGTCAGCAGCAGCGGATGGCCGGCCAGCTTTACTGGACCCTCACCCATTCGCCGTATCCGGCCCAGGCGGCGAACCCGATCCAGTCGGTCGTACTCAATGTGGGCGGCCGGTCGGTGCGGCTGTCACCGGCGGCCTACCTAAGATACTTGCCGCGCCGTCTCGGGGCGTCGATGTACTACCAGGTTCCCAGCAGCGCGAGAGGGCCGGTCGTGGTCATGCGGGCCAGCGCCTCGCAGCATGTCTCGGTCTCGCTGCCGAATGGACTTGGGGGCGAGACCTTCGGCACGATCGCGGTGTCGACGGCGCCGATGGGGTCGGCGGTGCTGGCGGGCTGCAGCGGGAAGAGCGTCTACCTCATGCCGCATTCGCGCAGCAACGAGGTAGTCGCGAAGCGGCTGCCGACCGAGTGCACGTCGCTGAGCTGGGACGATCACGGAAATCTCTGGATAGCCGCCAGTACGCAGATCTTCGAGATACCTGACGCCGGGAGCGGGCTGCCCGCCAGGCCCGCCCTGGTCCACGTGTACGTGCCGCCGTACACCAATGAACATCCCGTGTTCCAGGCGCTGCGGGTAGCCCCCGACGGCGTCAGGGTCGCCCTGATCGTCCGCACCGGCTCGGTTACGAAGATTCAGGTCGCCGCGATCAGCAAGAGCGCCGAGGGCACCAACTTCACCTACCTGGCGCAGACCGGGCATGCCCTCCGGGTCGGGTCGGACGTCACCCATCCGGTCTCGCTGACCTGGCTGGATCAAGATAATCTGCTCGTGCTCGACCGGGCGGCCCGGGGCAGGACGGAACTGTTCGAGGTGCCGTTGAACGGCGGCAAGTCGACCGAGGTCTCCACCCCGCGAGGTGTGACCTCCGTGGCGGCTACCTTGCCGCCGCGCAAGAGGCAGCCGCGAGTCATGGTGGCGATCGCGCCGACCGGTACCACGCCCGGCAAGATCGAGATGGCGAGGACCTGGTTGCCTAACCTGGACTGGGAGCCGCTGGTCAAGGGGATCACACCGGTCTTTCCGGGCTGAAAGTCGCGGGAGCAAGCGGGCGATACCGTCCGCCGGGTTACCGGCGGCTGAACGCGGGATGACCCGGCTCCTGACAGGAGACCCGCATGCGACTACCGTCAATGTCGTGGCACCCGTCCGGGTCCGTGGTTGCGCCGGGCAGGCCGCCCCGACCGCGGGGTGGCGGCTCCGGCTAGCCGATGCCAGCCGCAGGCGAAACGGCCCACGTAAGGCGACTTATCGTCGACCGATCACGGTGCGGTTTAGATGTCAGTCCTGCCTCGCTCCGGGGGCCAGATGCCCCCGGGCGCGGGAGAAGGCCGGTAGTGGCACAAGCTGGCTGCGAAAGTCTCAGCAGGCGGATGTGGGGTCGAAGACCAGGTCGGCCGGACGGGTGCTGCTTCTTCCAAACTCCGGATCGAAGGGGGCTCGGGCATGGAAATAATCTTCAAAGGTCGGCAGACGGATGTCCCCGTGCGCTTCAGGGAGTACGCGACGGCCAAGCTGAACAAGCTCGAGAAACTGGACCAGAAGGCGATGAGAGTTGACGTGGAGGTCTCGGTCGAGCGCAACCCCCGCCTGGCCAGCCAGAGGGAGCGGGTCGAGCTGACGATCCGGTCGCGAGGCCCGGCGATCCGGGCGGAGGCCGCGGCAGAGGACCGGCTCGCGGCGCTCGACCTGGCGCTCGCCAAGCTCGACTCCCGCCTAAGGCGAGCACTCGACCGGAGGAAGAACCACCACGGGACCGGAGGCGGCGCTGTCACGGGAGCCGGCGCCGCGTCGCAGAGCGCCGCCGGGCCGGGCGGCACGGGACTGGGCGGTGCCGGCCAGGGCGGTGCCGGCCAGGGCGGTCGCGCGGGCACACGGAAGGCATCGCCGGCCGACCGGGTGAGGCCGGCCGAGGACCGAGAGCCCGCCTGGGACGCTCGGCCAGATCAGCCGGAGGCCGAGCCCGCCGACGACGGCGCCGCGCAGGCCGAGAGCATGGTGCAGATCTACATGGAGGGCGACGGGCCGCTGGTAGTCAGGCAGAAGTTCCACCATGCCAGGCCGATCTCGATCGACCAGGCGCTGCTCGAGATGGAACTTGTCGGGCACGATTTCTACCTGTTCCACGACCTCGATGAGGACGCGCCGAGCGTCGTCTACCGGCGGCACGGCTATCAGTACGGCGTCATCAGGCTGGTCGAGAACGCGGCCGGCCGCGCCGCCGCGCCCGAGCCCGCGGCGGCGGGCGTGGGGGTGCGGATCCCGGCCCGGCGCCGGCCGGAGCAGGTTGGCGGCGGTCGCCGCGAGCCGGATCCTGGGCTGGGCCGGGAAGGCGAGAGCCGGCGCGGCGGGACCGCCGCGCAGCGCCCGGGATGACCGCGGGATCGGCCGCGACGCGGGTCGCCCCGGTCGCGGCATCCGGAGTGCGCGGGATACCGGCAGTGCGCGGGATACCGGGCGTGCGCGCAGTGCCCGGGGTGCTGTGGGTGCGCGCGGATGCGCCGGCCGCGCCCCGCGCGGCGGCGCCGCGGCGCGCCCCGACGGCGCGCTTGCGCGGCCGTGCCCGGTCGGACAGAGTTTGGTTACAGGCGATCTTCAGTGCCGCCGGGGCGGCGCGGCTCTGCCGCGCGCCCGGCGGCAGGTCGGCGACGGGTGCGAAGGGGTAGGCGATGACTGCGAGCGCGGAAGGTGACGCGGCGTCGGAGACGGGTCGGAGCCTCGAGCCGATCCGCACGCTGATCGTCGACGACCACGCACTGTTCCGCCGCGGCCTGGAGATCGTGCTGGTCACCGAGCCGGATATCGAGGTCGTCGGCGAGGCAAGCGACGGTGCCGAGGCGGTGGAGAAGGCGGCCGAGGCCCTGCCCGACATCGTCCTGATGGACGTGCGAATGCCGCGCAGCAGCGGCATCGAGGCCTGCCGGGCGATCAAGGACGTCGCGCCGAGCGCCAGGATCATCATCTTGACGATGAGCGACGAGGAAGAGGACCTGTTCGATGCCATCAAGGCCGGCGCCAGCGGTTACCTGCTCAAGGACATCCCGCTCGACCAGGTCGCGGAGGCTGTCAGGTCGGTGGACGGAGGCCAGTCGCTGATCAGCCCGTCCATGGCCGGAAAGCTGCTGACCGAGTTCGCCTCGCTGGCCGGCCGGGACACCGAGGAGCCGCCGCAGCAGGTTCCCCCGCCCAAGCTGACCGTCCGCGAGATGCAGGTGCTCAAGCTGGTGGCGCGAGGAATGAACAACCGGGACATCGCGAAGGAACTGTACATTTCCGATAACACGGTCAAGAACCATGTTCGGAACATCCTGGAGAAGCTGCAGATCCACTCCAGGATGGAGGCGGTGATGGTAGCCGTGCGCGAAAAGCTGATCGAGCTCGGCTGAGCAGCTCAGCCTGGCGCGAACCCGCTGCCCGCGCATGAGCTGACGCCGCTTGGATCACGGACTCGCCCGGCGTCCTGAACGGCTGGCCGGGCGACTCCGTAACCCCGCGGATATGCCGCCCAGCACAGCCGCCCAGCTACGCCGCGCCCGTCAGCCGCCCAGCTACGCCGCGCCCGTCAGCCGCCCAGCTACGCCGCGCCTGCTGCCAGCGCAGATTTCAGCCGGGATTCCAGGTCGGCCGGCTCGACCCGGTCGAGGCGGACGTTGTCGCAGCCGACCCACTGCGCGGCTGCTACGAGGGCGCGGGCCATCGGCTCGGCGGCGCGGGGGGTGTCCAGGGTTAGCTGGCGCGCGATGAGGGTCTGGCCGTCGCGGGCTGGGTCAACGCGGCCGACGAGGCGGCCGCCGGCCAGCAAGGGCATGGTGAAGTAGCCGTGTATGCGCTTGGCGCGCGGGACGTAGGCCTCGAGGCTGTGGTCGAACCCGAAGATTCTTTTGGTCCGTTTCCTGTCCCAGATCAGCGAGTCGAACGGGGAGAGCAGCGTCACGCGGTGCCGGCCCGTCCTGGCTTGCTGTTCGGCCGAGCCGGTCAGGTGCGCGACAGCGGCGGGATCGGCCCATCCGGGAAGGGTGGTGCCGGTCCGGCTTTCGACGGCGACCGGGACAAGGCCTGCGGCTGCGGCGGCGTCGTCGGCGGACAGGCCGGCCGGGTTACGGCCGGAACCGAAGTTCGAGAGCCGCTGGTAGTCGGTCAGGTCGGCCTTCGTGACGACGCCGAGCGCCCGCGCGGCGACTCCGGTCAGGTGGATCAGGCACTCGCGGTCGGACGGGTCGGCGTTCAGCAGTTCGGCCGGAAGCACGCGCTCGGGCAGGTCGTACACCCGCCGCCAGCCGCTCCGCCGGGCGCAGATGACCTCGCCGGTGTCGAGCAGCCACTCGACGGCGATCTTGGTGTCCGACCAGTCCCACCACGGGCCGCCGTTCTTCGCCCCGCCAAGCTGCGTCGCGTTGAGCGGTCCCTCGGACCTGAGCCTGGCGAGCACCTCCGCGCAGACCGACTCATGGCTCTGGTGCCATCTTTTGCCCCTGGTGCGGAACGCCCGCCGCCGGAACGCGTAGTACGGCCACTCCTCGATCGGCAGCACGCAGGCCGCATGTGACCAGTACTCGAACGCGCCGGCGACCCGGGGATGCCAGTAAGCCCGCTCGATCGCCGACCGGCCGACGGCCCCCAGGCGCGCGTAAGCGACCAGTTCGTGTGACCGGGCGAGCACGCTGATCGTGTCGAGCTGGACCGCACCGAGTCGGCGCAAGAGGCTGGCTACTCCGCCTGCGCCGCGGCGGGCCGCCGCCCCGACCAGGCCCTGCGCCCGCAGAGTGAGCAGCCGCACGTCGTCGGGCGTGAGCGTGAATTCCGGGGCAGGAGCGGGGGAGCCAGCCACGAACCCGAGCGTAGCCCCCGCCACCGACAGTCCGCCCCGCTCCCGATCGCCCGATCGCCCGCCTTACTCGCCGTTCCTCCGCACCCGGTGAACCCATGGTGCTGTTAGAGCCGCCTCCGCCCGCGGGGTCCGCCGCAGCCGACACGCCCGCTGGTCGGCCGCGCCCCGCCCCCGCGCCCCGGTGAACAACGCTGCCACATCGATGTCCGTCGGCGAGCGCTGCCCAGAACAGCGTTGCCGCATCGATGTTCGCCGGCGAACAGCGCTGCCACATCGATGTTCGCCGGACTGCGCCGTGCAGGACAGCGCTGCCACATCGATGTTCGCGGGGCGGCCGGCAGGCCGCCGGCCTGCTGGGCAGTCGGTCGGCCGCCGACCTGCCGGCGTGCGCCTTGCCGGGACCGGCAGGGCCGACCGCCTGGACGGCCGCGAGGGAACGGACTGGGGCGGGCGGCGGTGGGCACGCGGCGAGGCGTGCCCCGGTCACGCGGACGGGGTTTAGTACCAGTCCTCGAACATGTTGGTCGCGAAAGACACCAGCAGCCCGAGTGCCGTCACGCCGACCCCGGTCCAGAACAGCCACCAGGTCGGGCCGCCGTGGGCGAACACGAGGGCCATTCCGCCGAGAATAAAGCCGACCACCATGATGGCGACCGCGACCCAGGAGACCGTCCGTCCGTGGTAGGAGGGGTACGGGCCCGTGGCCGTCGCGGAGCGGCCGGGGGCTGTGACTCCGCCCTGCCCGCCGGGCACAACGGATGTGTCTTGCATGGCTGCCTCGCTCTGCGATGTCCCGCTGCCGGATGTCGAGCCGCCCATGGTGCCGTATTCGGACTGGTCCGACATCGGCGCTGCTCCTCCCGGCGACGTGGTGACGTGCCTATCATTGTGGCGAGCGCCGCAGGTGCGCTGGTGATCGCCCCCGGTTCTTGCCGCAGATCATGTTATGCGCGCCGTCGCGGCCGGGTCAGCCCGGGCGGTCCCATGTTCCGGTCGGCTCGGCAAGGTCCAGTATCTCGCCTACCATGACAGTTAAAGAGTGGTTACTGGTCGGCCGTGCCCGCGAGTCGCTCGGTGCCATGCCTGCGCCGGGACGCCGTCCCTGTGGCGACGCAGAGGCATCCGCCGACCAGCCAGACGAATCCGCGAGGAGCGCGACAACACGTGCCAGCTATCATCGATAAGGTTCTGCGCGCTGGCGAGGGCAAGATCCTGCGACGGCTGCAGCGGATCGCTGAGCAGGTCAACTCCATCGAAGTGGACTACGAGGCGCTGACCGACGCCGAGCTCCGTGCGCTGACCGACGAGTTCAAGGAACGCTGCGCCGAAGGCGAGTCCCTGGACGACCTGATGCCCGAGGCGTTCGCGGCGGCGCGCGAGGCCGCGAAGCGCACGCTCGGCCAGCGGGCCTTCGACGTCCAGATCATGGGCGGCGGCGCGCTGCACCTGGGCAACATCGCCGAGATGAAGACCGGTGAGGGCAAGACCCTCACCGGCGTGTTCGCCGCCTACCTCAACGCCCTGACCGGCGACGGCGTGCACATCGTGACCGTCAACGACTACCTGGCCAAGCGCGACGCCGAGTGGATGGGCCGGATTCACCGCTTCCTCGGCCTCGAGGTCGGCGTGATCCTGGCCGACATGGAGCCCGAGCAGCGCCGCAAGCAGTACGCCGCCGACATCACCTACGGGACGAACAACGAGTTCGGCTTCGACTACCTCAGAGACAACATGGCCTGGGCCCAGGAGGAGTGCGTACAGCGGGGCCATCACTACGCGATCGTCGACGAAGTGGACTCGATCCTGATCGACGAGGCCAGGACGCCGCTGATCATCAGCGGTCCCGCGGACCAGAACAGCGTCTGGTACGCCGAGTTCGCCAAGATCGTGCCGCGGCTGCGCCGCGGCGAGGAGGGCGAGGGCGACTACGAGGTGGACGAGAAGAAGCGCACCGTCGGCATCCTCGAGTCCGGCGTCGCCAAGGTCGAGGACTGGCTCGGCATCGACAACCTCTACGACCACTCCAACGCCCACCTGGTCGGGTTCCTGAACAACGCGATCAAGGCGAAGGAGCTGTTCAAGAAGGACAAGGACTACGTCGTGAGCGGCGGCGAAGTCCTGATCGTCGATGACTTCACCGGACGCATCCTGCACGGCCGCCGGTACAGCGAGGGCATGCACCAGGCGATCGAGGCCAAGGAAGGCGTCAAGATCATGGACGAGAACCAGACTCTCGCCACGATCACCCTCCAGAACTACTTCCGCCTCTACGACAAGATCGCCGGCATGACCGGTACCGCCATGACCGAGGCTAACGAGTTCCACCAGACCTACAAGCTCGGCGTCGTGCCGATCCCGACCAACAAGCCGATGATCAGGATCGACAAGGCCGACATGATCTACCAGACCGAGCAGGCCAAGTTCGACGCCCTGGTCACCGACATCGCCGGGCGCTACGAGGCCGGCCAGCCGGTACTCGTCGGCACGGTCAGCGTGGAGAAGTCCGAGGTCGTATCGCGGATGCTGAAGCGGCAGGGCGTCCCGCACGAGGTGCTGAACGCGAAGTACCACGAGCGTGAGGCCGCGATCGTCGCCCAGGCCGGGCGCAAGGGCGGGGTGACCGTCGCGACGAACATGGCCGGCCGCGGTACCGACATCATGCTCGGCGGCAACCCTGAGTTCCTCGCCGACCTCGAGCTGCACCAGCGCGGCCTGTCGCCGGCCGAGACGCCCGATGACTTCGAGGCCGCCTGGCCCGAGGCGGTCGAGAAGGCCAGGCGGGCGGTCGCGGAGGAGCACGAGGAGGTCGTCGCCCTCGGCGGGCTCTACGTGCTAGGCACCGAGCGGCACGAGTCCCGCCGGATCGACAACCAGCTTCGCGGCCGGTCGGGTCGGCAGGGCGACCCCGGCGAGTCCAGGTTCTACCTGTCGTTCGAGGACGACCTGATGCGCCGGTTCAACGGGGACCGGGTCGCTCAGTTCCTCGAGTGGGCCAAGACCGGTCCCGACGTGCCGATCGAGAACAAGGTGGTGACCCGGTCGATCAGGTCGGCGCAGACGCAGGTCGAGCAGCTCAACTTCGAGATGCGCAAGGACCTGCTCAAGTACGACGACGTGATGAACCGGCAGCGGCAGGTCGTCTACGCCGAGCGGCACCGGGTGCTGGCAGGCGAGGACCTGCACGAGCAGGTCAGGCGCATGATCGACGAGGTGATCGCCGACTACGTCGCGAAGGCCACGGACGAGGGGTTCGCCGAGGAGTGGGACCTCGACCAGCTCTGGACCGCGTTCCGCCGGCTCTACCCGGCAGGAATCTCGGTCGGCGAGCTCGTCGAGGAGGAGGGCGGCGAGCGGTCCTTCCTGACCGCCGAGATCATCACCGATCGGATGCAGGCCGACGCGCAGGCCGCCTACGACCGGCGCGAGCAGGAGTTCACGCCCGAAGTGACGCGCGAGTTCGAGCGGCGGGTCATCCTGTCGGTTCTCGACGTTAAGTGGCGCGAGCACCTGTACGAGATGGACTACCTGCAGTCCGGCATCCACATGCGCGGCCACGCCCAGCGCGATCCGCTGATCGAGTACCAGCGCGAGGGTTATGAGTTGTTCACCGCGATGATGGACGCGATCAAGGAAGAGTCTGTAGGCAACCTGTTCAACATGACGATCGAGATCCAGCAGAACCCGATCGTCGGGGAAGTGGGGCCGGACGGCGAGTGGCTGGGCCAGCCGGTCGACGCGCTCGGCGGGCACGTGCACGACGCGGTGCCCCTGCCGGACTTCGGTGGCGCTGGGGCCGGCACTGGGGCCGCTGGTGTCGGCGGGGCGGGCGCGGGCGCTGGCGAGGCAGGGCGGCAGGCCGTGCCCGAGGCGTTCATCCCGCGCGGACTGGCCCAGCCCAAGCGTCCGGGTCGGCTGAGCTACAGCGCGCCCAGCGAGGATGCGTCCGGCCAGGCCGTCCAGACGTCCGGCTCGACCGATGCGGCCGACTTCTCCAAGGTCGGCAGGAACGAGCCGTGCCCCTGCGGGTCGGGCAAGAAGTTCAAGCTCTGCCACGGAGACCCGAGGAAGCGCTAGCGGGCGGCGCAAGGGCTGGGATGTGCATGAGCGGCCATGGCGGCGGGGCGGCCGGGGCGGCGGGGCGTGACGGCGGCCCGGCGGCAGACAAGGCGAAGGGTTTGCGGTAACGCGAAGGGTTTGCGGCTGTATCTGGCGCAGACCTTGCGGCTTGATCCCGCCCCCGCCCTGACCCCCCGCGCCG
>DASPZH010000072.1:0-11655 GCA_035636335.1 Streptosporangiaceae bacterium | reverse complement strand
CCCCTGGTACGGCCGGGCACCGCGCTGGACCAGCAGCACGTGCAGTGCGCCGTCCCTGATCGTCACCGTGACGACGTCCACGGTGACCGCGATCGGGTCATAGCCGCGGGGGTCGTAGCTGGCGAGGAACTCCTCGTCGCTGGCTGGCTCGCTCATCGCAGTCCTTCTCACTCCGATATAGTCTCGCCCTGAGAACATCTCAAGATGAGAATAACATGGATTCCGTCGTGGTCAACCACCCTCGAAGGAGCACCAATGCACACCGGCGAACCCGGTAATGGCACTCAGCGAGCCGACCGGATCGCCGGCGCTCTGCTCGGCGTGCACGCCGGCGACGCGCTCGGCGCCACGCTCGAGTTCAGTGCCTGGTCCGCGATCAGGCAGAGGTATCCGGACGGCCTGCGCGACATCGTGGGCGGCGGGCCCTTCGGCTGGCCGCCCGGCCACGCCACCGATGACACCGACCTGACCCGGGCGGTACTGCTCGCCTACCTCGATGCCGGGCCGGGCGCGGCGGGCGGAGACGTGGTCCGCCTGGCCGCCGATCACATGCTGGCCTGGCTGGACGGCGACTGGCCGGGCCGCGAGCCTGGCTCGCGGCCGCTGGACGTCGGCGGCGCCACCCTGGCCGGACTCGAGTGGTATCGCCGCAGCGGCGACCCGCGCGCGGCGGGGGCGGGCGAGGGGCACGCGGGCAACGGCTCGCTGATGCGGTGCATACCGACCGCGCTCACCGTTGCCGACCGTCGGCGGCGCATCAGCGAGTCGATAGAGATCTCCGCCATCACGCATGACGACGAGCGGGCGGTAACGGCGTGCGCGGCCTACAACGAGATCGCCGCGGCCCTGGTGGCCGGCCTAGCGCCGGCCGACTGCGTGGCCATCGGCCTGGCCACGGCGCACGAGCTAGGCAGCGCCCCGGTCGCCGCCGCGATCACCCGAGGGCGGCTGCTCGAGCCCGCCCCGACCGCCGCCTCGGGGGACATCGCCTTCCCGGCGTCCGGTTACGTGCTCGACTCGCTCAGCCTGGCGGTCGCGGCCGTCCTCGACCGGCGCCCGCTAGCCGACGTCCTCGTCGACATCGCGAGGATCGGCAACGACACCGACACCAATGCCGCGATCGCGGGCGGCCTGCTCGGCGCCAGGGACGGCGCCGGCGCGATCCCCTCGCGGTGGACGGCCGCGCTGCAGTTCGGCGTGGATTTCACCGCGGCCGCCGCCGTACTGGCCGTGTCGGGGTGAGGGCGCGCTACCTGACCAGCAGGTAGCCGTCCATGTTGAAGTACGAGCCGCCTTCCTCGCCGTCGGGTTGCCCTGGCCTGATCGTGATCGTGTGCCGGCCGGCCGTCGGCCAGCGCCACGCGAACAGCACCTGGTGGGGCTGCCTCACCGACGGGCTGGTCATGTTCTGCCAGATCCCGGTGCGGTCGAAGGTCTCGACGCCGTCCACGAACACCCGCGCGTGGCCGGCCAGGCAGCAGACCGCGCCGACGGAGCCCACGATCGCGATGGCCCGGCCGGTGACGGTGATCCGCAGGGCGTGCCCGGTCAGGTCGCGGGGATCGGCGACGAACCTCGCGCGCGTCCAGAAGCCGGGATCGGCGGGACGGCCGTGCGGGTCAAGCGCGGCGGCCGCCTGTACCAGCGCCGCGCCGCCGTTGACCTGCCACGCGGTCGCCGCGGACGCCGGCGGCGGCCCGTCGAAGAACCGGCCGAACTCGCCGGCCGCGTTCTGGTCGGCGCCGGCCGCCGAGGCGGACGTGAGCAGCCACTGCGCCGCGAATCGCTGGTGATCGCGGGCCGCGAGCCGGTACATCGCCTCGATCAGCGGCTCGGCCACGTCGTTGTCGGCCTGCATCTCGGCGTAGACCCCGGCGCCGTCGCCCAGGTCCGCTCGCAGCGCCCTGGCCGTCGCGACGGCCTGGGCCAGGTAGCTCCGGTCACCGGTATCGGCGGCCAGCGCCGATCCGGCCCAGATCATGTTGCCGTTCACCGAGGCGAAGTAACGCCCGGGCAGCGGCGCGCAGGTCGAGTCGTCGTCGAAGACGTACACCGTGTACAGCGGCACCCGGCCGACCAGGAAGTACCGGCGCACCTCCCGGTACTCCGACTCCGCCTTGGCCAGGTAGCGGGGCGAGCCGGTGATCTCGTGCAGGAGCAGGGCCGCCTTGATGTAGTTGGTGGCCGTCTCCAGCGTCTTCAGGCCGGCGCCGCGCCCGTACGGCCACTGGTAGTCCACTCCCGGGCAGGCGCCCGCGGCGAAGCCGCTGGCCATGACCGAGTCCACCCACCGGAACGCCTGCCGGGCCTTGGCCAGCGCGGTCGCGCTCCCGGTGACCTGGTACTCGCGGGCGTCGGCGATCGCGTCCCACATGACGGTGTCGCTGCTGCCCGCATCGGCCCGGACCCAGGCGTGGGCGGTGCCGGACAGCGTGCGCATGATCGGCGGCACGCTCGGGTCCCTGGTCAGCAGCCAGCGAAAGTACAGCACGTACGTGAGCGAGTCCGAGCCCCAGTCGCGGTTCTTGGTGCTGCACGTCAGCCGGACGCACATGTGCCACAGGCCGGTTCCGTTGTAGAACGTGCGCTCGAGCAGGCTGACCGCCCGGGCCGCGCGGTCCGCGTAGTCGCCGGTGGCGATGCTGACGTGCCACGAGTACTCGCGGCCGGGCCGCAGCGCGCTCGATCCGGCGGCGATCGCCGCGGCGCTGACGACCGCGCTCGCCGCCAGCGCGGCGAAGCGCCGAAACCGGGTGTACGGAGCGAGCGCCGCAATGCGCCTGACAGAGAGCATTCCATATTATATCTGTCTGCCTGTCCGCAAAGCCACCCAGTGTCCGCGTAATGTGACGCATTTACCGCCATGTGACGCGTGTGCCGCGCACGGCGGGGGGCGGGCTAGCGCGCCACGATGTTGACGATCCGGTCCGGCACGATCACGATCCGCTCGATCGTGCGGTCTCCCGTCAGCCTGGCCAGCTCAGGGTCGGCCAGCAGCAGCCGCTCCACCTCGGCGCGCTCGGCTCCCGCGCGGACCGAAAGCACGAACCTGGTCTTGCCGTTGACCTGGACCGGCAGCCGGACCGTCGGCTCGTCGGCCAGGGCCGGGTCGGCCTCGGGGAACGGCTCGTAGGCAAGGGAGGCAGCGTGCCCGAGCCGGTGCCACAGCTCCTCGGCGATGTGCGGAGCCAGCGGCGCAACCATCAGCACGAGCGGCTCGGCGATCCCGCGCGGGAGCGCGCCGTCACGCGCGGCGATCCGTCCGGCGGCGGTCGTCAGCTCGATCAGCCTGGCGATCGCGGTGTTGAACCGCAGTTCGCCGAAGTCCCGGCGCACGACCGCGATCGTGCGGTGCAGCAGGCGCAGGGTCTGCTGGTCTGGTGCCTGCTCGGTGACCGCGGCGTGCCCGGTCTGCTCGCTGACCACGGCCCGCCACAGCTTCCGCAGGAACCGGTGCACCCCGGCGATGTCGTCTGGCCGCCAGCGGCGGTCGGCCTCGATCGGGCCGGCTGCCATCTCCTGCAGCCGCAGGGTGTCGGCACCGTAGTCGCGGTAGATCCGCTCCGGGCTGACGCCGTTCTTCAGCGACTTGCCCATCTTCCCGGCCCGCCTGGTCACCGGCCTGCCACGGTAGCGCGCCGTCCCGTCGGCGGCCTGGACGACGTCCGCGGCCGGCACGTACATCCCGCGTTCGTCGGTGAACGCGTCGGCCAGGACGTAGCCCTGGTTGACCAGCCTGGCGAACGGCTCGCAGGTGGAGACGTAGCCCAGGTCGTACAGCACCTTGTGCCAGAACCTGGCGTACAGCAGGTGCAGGACGGCGTGCTCGGCCCCGCCGACGTACAGGTCGACGCCGCCCGCTCCCGCGGCCGCGGGTGCGGGCGCGGTCATCCAGTACCTCTCGTTCACCGGATCAACGAGCTCCCTGTCGTTGGTCGGATCCAGATAGCGCAGGTAGTACCAGCAGGACCCGGCCCACTGCGGCATCGTGTTCAGCTCGCGCCGGTAGACCAGCGGGCCGTCGCCAAGGTCGAGCTCGACGCTGGCCCAGCCCGCCGCCCTGGCCAGCGGAGGCAGCGGCTCGCCTGCCTCGTCGCCGGCCGGCGCGGGCCGGAAGTCGGTCATCTCCGGAAGCTCGACGGGGAGCATCTCGTCGGGCAGCAGGACGGGCAGCCCGGCCGCGTCGTACACGATCGGAAACGGCTCGCCCCAGTACCGCTGCCGCGAGAACAGCCAGTCCCGCATCCGGTGCGACCCCGGGCCGGCTTCGCCCTGACCCAGGCCGATCCAGTTGCGCTGCATGACCTTGACCGACTCGGGCCAGTCCACCTCGTCCAGGTCGGCCGCCAGCCGGCCGGCGTACGCCGTGATCCGCAGCATCCACTGCCGCATCGGCCTGCGGTAGACGGGGTAGTTGCCCACGTCGCTGCGGCCGTCGGCGGTGACCTCCTCGTTCGCGAGCACGGTGCCGAGGCCGGGGCACCAGTTCACCGGCTCGTCGGACAGGTAGGCCAGCCGCCTGGAGTCGACGGCGGCGCGCCGCTGCGCCCCGGTCAGCTCGGCCCACGGCCTGCCGTCCGGGGTCTCCCGCCGCCCGGACTCGAACTCGGCGACCAGGTCGGCGACCGGCCTGGCCCGTCCGGCCCTCTCGTCGTACCAGCTTCCGAAGATCCGGCCGAAGATCCACTGGGTCCACCGGTAGTACGCGGGATCGGTGGTGGCGAACTCCCGGCGGGCGTCATGTCCCAGGCCCAGCCGGCGTAGCTGGGCGCGCATGACCGCGATGTTGGCCTCGGTCGTGACCCTGGGATGCTGGCCGGTGTCGATCGCGTACTGCTCGGCCGGCAGGCCGAACGCGTCGTACCCGTAGGCGTGCAGCACATGCCGGCCGCTCATCCGCTGGAACCTGGCGAACACGTCGGTGGCGATGTAGCCGAGCGGGTGCCCGACGTGCAGCCCGATACCGCTCGGATAGGCGAACATGTCGAGCACGTAACACTTGGGACGGCCGGCCATCCGCTGGAATCCGGCCGAGAGCGGCCCGGCCGGGTTGGGCGAGGCGAACGTGCCCTCGCGCGCCCACCGGTCCTGCCAGCGCGCCTCGATCTCGCCTGCCAGCTTGGCGTTATACCGGAACTCGCCGTGCTCGCCGCCCATTTGTGGCCTCCTCGTCCTGCTCAGGAAAAAGAAAAGCCCCTCACGCAGGAGGGGTGAGCCACGTCGACGGATAGCGTCAGCGCGGCTCGCCGGTAAGGAGACCGAAGAAACGGACCATGTCGGCAGAGTACCATTCCGCCGCCCTCTCGGCTCCACTGCGCCGCCTGCCTGCGGTGATACCCTCCGGCTCGAAGGAGGGGTGTCCAGTGCGGATCAGCCGGAGGGCGCTGCTGACGGGAGTCAGTTCCGCGGTTGCGTTGGCGATACTGGTCGGCGGGTTCTTCCTGCTGACCGGCAGCAACGGCGGCACCGGGCCGGGATCGGGCCACGACAGCAGCGGGCCGGTGTACTCGCCGTTCACCGGCGAGCAGGTCCCGGCGCTGCGCAAGGAACTGATCTTCAAGATCGACAACGTCCCGCAGGCGCGCCCGCCCACCGGCCTGACCAAGGCCGACATCATTTACCTGCTGCCCGTCGACGGCGGGCTGAGCCGGATCATGGCGGTGTTCTCGTCCCGCGTCCCGCCGGTCGTCGGCCCGGTACGCAGCTCGCGCGAGGAGGACATCAAGCTGCTGCGGCAGTTCGGCCGGCCGGCGTTCGCGTTCTCCGGCGCCCAGCCGCACCTGCTGCCGGTGGTGGAGCACGCCAAGATCGTCGACCTGTACGACGGAATCGTCGGCGGCTACTTCAGGGACCCGCACCGGGTGCCGCCGTACAACCTGTACGCCAGGACCAAGACGCTGCTGGCCGAGGCCAAGGGCGCGAGCAAGGCAAGGGACATCGGCTTCCGGTTCGGCGCGGCCCCGGCCGGCGGCGCCCCGGCCAATGTCTACAACGTGTCGTACCCGTCGGCGGCCTTCAGCTTTCGGTGGTCGGCCGGGCAGCACCGCTGGCTGGTGTGGATGGATGGCAGGCCGGCCGAGGCCGCCGAGGGCGGCCAGCTCGGCGGGCGCACGGTCGTGGTGCAGTACACCAAGGTTCGCACCTCGGTCTTCCGCGAGCTGGGAGTCCGGCCGCCGTACGCGGAGACCGTGGGCAGCGGCACCGCGGTCGTGCTGCGCGACGGCCGCGCGTACCACGTGCGCTGGTCGCGGCCCAGGGCCGACGCCGGTACCACGTTCACGCTGCCGGACGGTCACCGGATGCCGTTCGCCCGCGGCCAGGTGTGGGTCGCATTCGGGTACGGGCCCGGCTCGAAACGGTGATTCGCGGCCTGTGGCCTGTTCGGTGACAGCCGCTGGTCCGGTAATGGCGGGGTCTCTTGTCGGCTAGTGCGTCCCATGCCACACTCTCAGGTGTTTGGCCGATGACGGGCTGCAACCTTCGAACTATCTGCGCAGTCCTATCCGGCGACATACTCGCCTTCAGTCCACGGACATGCACGAATCGGAGCAGGAACGTGACCGATCAGCCGACCGGCGTGGCCCGGGCAGCAGCGACGCCGACGCAGCCGGAGACGGTGCAGCGCCGGCGGCCGGCCACCGGAGACGCCGCCGCGGGAGCCGGTGCCGGGCCGGGCGCGCCGGCCGGGTCCGGGGACCTGACCGACGACCTGCTCAGGTCCGACCAGTGGACCGACGAGATGCTCCGGGCCGCCGGAATCCCGGTGACCGATGTGCCCTTTGTCAGCATCGGCGGCGGGATCGGCTCGTTCGTGACCGTCGACTACCTCAGGATCGCCGGCGTCAGCGCCGACCGGATCGCGGTCCTGACCAACCTCGACTTCGCCTGGCAGACGTATGAGTACCTGACCAGGGTCTCGCAGATACCCAAGCCCGAGCGGATCAGGTCGGACTCGGCGTCCAGGCCGGACAACATCTGGGGGTTCCCCTCCTACGCGCTGGCCGAGGCCGTGTCCGAGCGCACGTTCGCGCCGCTGTGGCAGGTGCTGATCGAGCCGATCGGGGCCGACTACTACACGCCGAAGGCGGGGCGGGTGTTCGCCGGGCTTGAGCGCGAGAGCAAGCGGATCGGCTGGTCCAAGATGCTGGTCAAGGGCCAGGTCAGGATGGTGCGCAAGCGCCAGGGTGGCGGGTACTTCGTCATCTTGACCCCGATGGTGGGCTCGACGCTGACGAAGCGGCTCGCCTACCGGGCCGAGTTCGTGCACATGGCCGTGGGCTACCCGGGGCTGCGCTTCCTGCCTGAGTTGCAGGAGTTCCGCACCGCGCACCAGGACTACCACCACGTGGTCAGCGCGTACGAGGAGCACGAACACGTCTACGAGGCCGCGCGGACCAAGCATCTGGTCGTAATGCTGCGCGGCGGCGGCATCGTCGCGTCCCGGGTGCTGGCCCGCCTGATGGACGACCGGGCCAAGTACGGCCTGTCCACCGAGATCGTGCACCTGTTCCGCACCTACATCGCGAGCTCGCACGGGCCGAACGCGTGGAACCGGCGCAAGGGCGCCGATGGTTTCGCCTACCAGGGCTTCAACTATCCGAAGTCGGTCTGGGGCGGCCAGCTCAAGGCGCGGATGCGCAAGCTGGAAGGCGAGGACCGGGCCGCGGCCTACAAGCTGATGGGCGGGACCAACACGCCGTTCCGGCGGCGCTGGCAGGCGCAGATGAAGGAGGGCCGGGAGGCGGGCTGGTACCGCACGATGGCGGGCACGGTCGAGCAGATGCGCCTCGACCAGGGCAAGATCGTCAGCGTGGTCAAGACGCAGGCCGGACTGGTCGAGGTCGCCGCGGACTTCGTGATCGACTGCACCGGCCTGGAGGCCGACATCGCCGAGCACCGCGTGCTGGCCGACCTGCTCGAGCACTCCGGCGTCGGGCGCAACCCGGTCGGCAGGCTCGACGTCGAGCGGACCTTCGAGCTGCGCGGGGCCGGCAGCGGTCCTGGCGTCATGTACGCGTCGGGCGCCACGACACTGGGCGGGTACTTTCCCGGCGTGGACACGTTCCTGGGGCTTCAGGTAGCGGCGCAGGAGATCGCCGACGATCTCGTGCGACGCGGGTTCTGCCGCCGGATCGGTACATTCCGCTCGATACAGCAGTGGCTCAGGTGGGCACGTAATAAGCAGCCCTAGCGGGGCCGCGCCGCGGGGCCATACCCCCGCGCCCCGGGGCCCGAAGCTGGGCCGCGTCGCGGCGGACATCAGGTTAAACAGGAGGCAGAAGGTGCTACCCACCCTGGGTGGTCGGATCCAGACCCGGCTGGTGCTGCTCGCCGTGGTCGGCGGGCTCGTGACCCTCATCATCGGCCCGCTGCTGCCGATATCCGCTCCGCTCTCGGTGGTGTACCAGGACACCTTCGTGATCCTCGCCGCGGTGGCCGTGCTGGGCGTCGGCTGGGAGTGCGTGTACCACTTCGTCATGCAATGGCGCTGGGAGAAGGACTGGCCGACGCTCTTCGGCCTGGTCACGGCGATCCCTGAGGGGCTGGCGGTCTGGCTGCTGCTCCAGGCCGGCGCGATACCGGGCATTAGCGGAACCGTGCCCGGGGCGGCCTTTGTCATCGACTTCGTCCTGGTCTGGCTGGCAGTGTGGCTGGTCGCCAACGGTCCGATGCGCGTTCCGTTCATCCGGTGGCGCTTTCACGGCGGGAGGCTGGTGTGACCGGGTCTGGGGTGACCGACCACAGCGAACATGACGCAGGCGAACACGGCGCGGGCGAGCACGGGCCGGCCGAGCACGGGCACGCGCCGGGCTTGTTCCCGGTTCCCGGCGACGGCGTGCTGGCCAGGCACGGCGACCTGATCCTGCTCTGCAGCCTGGAGGTCAGCCAGACCGCCGACAACCTGCTTGACCTGCTTGAGCAGATCGCCGCGGTGCGCGGCGACGGGCGGCAGTTCACCGACGCGATCGCCGACGCGCTGGACGCGGATGAGGGCGCGCCGTCGGTACTCGCGTTCGGCCCCGCCGGGCCGGGCCTGGCCGTTGCCGTCAGCGGCGGCGCCTGGGCCGACGTCAGCACGGCGGAGGGCATCGTCCGGGTTGAGGCCGGCCATCCCCGGCTGCTGCTGCGGTGCGCGCTGCGTTCCCTGGTCAGCGGGGTCAGGGGCGGGCTGAGCCCGGACGACAACGGTGCTGCGAGCACCGACCGGTTCTCCCGGCTGGATGCGGGCACGGTGCGGGCCGGAGGGCTGAGCTTCTACCAGGCCGGCGTGACCGGCGTTGGCCAGGACGCGGCAAGCCGCAGGCCGGACGCGGCGGGCGGCGCGGCGGTGCGCCTGGGCCAGGAACGCGGGCCCAAGGCGGCACCGGCCCAGACCCCGGCCGCCGAGGCCAGGCTGGCCGGCGTGCCGGTCGCGCAGATCCCCGAGCCGGACGGTGAACCCGAGCAGAACGCGGCGGCGAGCGGAGAACCGGAACCGGCCGGCGCGGCGAGCGCCGGGCCCGAGCCGTCCGGCCAGCCGGAACCGTCGGGCCCGCCGCAACCGTCGGGCCCGCCGCAGCCGTCGCCGGGCGCGCAGTTCGCGCCGACCGCCGCGTGGGTCTCGCCGGACAGGCCTGCGGCCGCGACGCCGGACAGGCCTGCGGCCGCGACGCCGGACACGCCGCAGCGGCAGGCCACCGAGCAGTGGTCGCCGCCCGCCGCCCGGCCGGGCGCGCAGGCCGCCGGGCAGGCGTCTGCTCCGCGGTCCGCGGACATGCCGCCGGGCGGAGCCGGCCCGAGCGCCGCTGAGGAGATGGAGCGGGAGGTCACCGCTCCGCCCGAGCCGTTCGCGCCCGGCCAGCAGGCCGGACCCGGGCAGGCGTACCAGCCCGCCGAGCCGTTCGAGGCGGTGCTGCTGCTCGGCGCCGGCTCGGCCAGCGGCGTCGAGCGGCAGCACCGCCAGCCGCTGGCCAAGGTGAAAGACCTGGCCCCCGGCACCAGCAGCTACGTCTCGGCCGGGCCGATCATCCAGGGCGTGTACTGCAAGAACGGCCACTTCGACGATCCGGAGGCGCCGTTCTGCGCGATCTGCGGTATCTCGATGAACCAGCAGACGCTCGTGCCCAGGCCGGGCGAGCGGCCGCCGCTCGGCGTGCTGCTGCTCGACGACGGAGCGGTGTTCCAGCTGGACAGCGACTACGTGGTCGGCCGGGAGCCTGGCCTGGACTCCTCGGTCGCGGCGGGCAACGCCAGGCCGCTGCGGGTGTCGGACGACACCGGCATCGTGTCCCGGGTGCACGCCAGGATTCAGCTGGACGGCTGGCTGGTGCTGGTGACGGACCTGGGATCGGCGAACGGGACCCGGGTGGCGCTGCCTGGCCAGCCGGCCGCCGATCAGCAGCTCGTGCCGCAGGTCCCCATCGTGCTTGCCACCGGCAGCAAGGTCGACCTGGGCGGCCGCGGGTTCCGTTACGAGTCCCATCGCGGCAGATGACCGTGTACGCACCGGGTTCGGCCAGGCCGGGCGGAGAGGCGCGCGATGCCTGATTTCGACGTCCAGCTGCTGCTGGCCGACCTCGCGCTGATCATTATCCTGGCGCGGCTGCTCGGGATGGCCGCCAAGCGGATCGGGCAGCCGCCGGTGCTCGGCGAGATCGTCGCGGGCATCCTGCTCGGACCGACGATCTGGGGCACGAAGATCACGGCGACGCTGTTCCCGCCCACGCTGATCCCGCCGCTCACCGCGCTCGCCGACATCGGCCTGGTCCTGTTCATGTTCGTGGTCGGCTACGAAGTCGACCTGGGGCTGGTCAAGGGGCGCGGGCGGGTGGCGGCGAGCGTGGCCATCGGCTCGATCGTGCTCCCGCTGCTGCTCGGCTCGGGTCTCGGGGTGTGGCTAGCACACCGGTATCACGTGCCCAACCCGACCACGTTCGTGCTGTTCTTCGGCACCGCCATGTCGATTACGGCCTTCCCCGTGCTCGCGCGCATCCTGTCGGACCGGGGCCTGCACCGGACCAGGGTCGGCGGTCTGGCGCTCGCGGCCGCCTCGGTGGACGACGTGCTGGCCTGGGCTCTGCTGGCCGTGGTGATCGCGGTCGCCGGCGCGAGCGCCGGCCACAACCAGTTCAGGTTGCTGCTCGCGCCGGTCTATGCCGCCGTGATGATCTGGCTGGTCCGGCCGGCCTTGCGCAGGCTCGCCGAGGTGTACCAGCGGCAGGGTCGGCTCACGCCCAACGTGCTGGCCGCGGTGCTTGCCCTGGTGCTGCTGTCCAGTTACGCGACCGACTGGATGGGCGTGAAGTTCATCTTCGGCGCCTTTGTCTTCGGCATCGTGATGCCCAGGGACGTCCCCGCGCTGCGAGAGGCCATCCTGGAACGGCTCGAACAGGTCAGCGTCCTCGTCCTGCTGCCGGTGTTCTTCGTGATCGCCGGGCTGAACGTCAACCTGCGCGGGATCGGCCTGTCTGGCCTGGTCGACCTCGCGCTGATCATGCTGGTCGCGGTCGTGGGCAAGTTCGGCGGCGCTTACTACGGCGCCCGCCTGACCGGGGTCAGGCGCCGCCAGTCCGGCGCGCTCGCCGCGCTGATGAACACCCGCGGCCTGACCGAGATCGTGATCCTGACCGTCGGCCTCCAGCTCGGCATCCTGAACAAGCCCCTGTTCACGCTGAT
>DASPZH010000071.1:0-4174 GCA_035636335.1 Streptosporangiaceae bacterium | reverse complement strand
CGGGCCGTGCCGCCGCGGCGGCCTGCCCCGGGGTCTCGCCCGCGAGCCGGAACCTGACCCACCCCGCCATCAGGTCGCGCCGGAGCTTGGGATTGTCCGCCAGCCGCAGCACGCGCAGCGCGCACTCGTGCAGCTCGGCGTCGGTGCCGACCCGGACGCTGAAGAAGTCCGCCGCGGATGGCCCGGCCGGAACGGCGGGAGCGGCGCGAGCGGCGGGAACCGCGGGAACGGAGGGAACGGCGGGAACGGCGGGAACGGCGGGCCGAGCCGGCGTCCCCGCGCCTGAACCGGCGGCCGGTGCGCCAGCGGGACGGCCGGCCGGCACGCCGGACGGAATGCCGCCCGCGGTGAGCGCCGAGGCCGGCTCCGCCGGCCTCGGCGCCGGCCGGACGGCAGATAGCGGCACCGGCGACACCGGGCCAGGCCCGGGACCCGGCGCGGGGCCCGGCGTCGGACCCGGCGCGGGACCCGCCGCGGGACCCGGCGTCCGACCCGGCGCGGGGCCCGGCGCGGGACCCGGCGCGGGACCCGGCGTCGGACCCGGCGCGGGACCCGCCGCCCCGCGCAGGCCGGGGAGCACCTCGGCCAGGACCTCGCCGACCAGCCTGCGCAGCTCGCCGGCGGTCGCCGGGTCCAGCGGAAACTCGCTCACCGTGTCTCCCGCTCCCTCACCGTGTCTCCCGCTCGCTGACTGTCTCCCGCTCGCTCACTGTCTCCCGCTCGCTCACTGCCATCACCCGGGCTCGCCGAGCAGCGCCGTCACGGCCTCGCTGGCCTGGCGGACGTCGTCCTCGCGGCCGGACAGGTAGACCCGGCCGGTCGCGCCGATCATCCGGTAGTCGACGAGCTTGATCTGCGCCGCCTTCTCGGCCTCGTTGGTGGCCAGGATCGCGTACGAGGCCGGCTGCAACTCGAGCACGAACAGGGACTCGCCGGGCAGCACCATCGAGCCGAGCTTGTTCCTGTTCACCAGGAACGCGTGCTGCGCGTCCACGCTGGTGATGATCCGCGAGGCCAGGACCTGCGGCGCGGTCGCCGAGGTGGCGTCCACTCCGAGCGCTTCGAGGACGGCGCTGCTCGCGGCCTTCACCGCGGCGGTCCCGCCGTGCAGCAGCAGGTAGCCGAACTGCCGCTCGACCACCAGGATGCCCGCCTGGACGTCGGCCTCCTTCAGCGCCACGTCGGTCAGCGGCTCGATGTCCAGGCCCGGCGCGATCTCGATCACCTGCGCGGCGACGTTCAGCCGGGGCAGCCGACCGCGCACCCAGGTGCCCAGGTAGCACGTGGTCTGCGGCTGAAGCTGGTCGAGGAAGATGAAGGAACGCAGTTCGGCCATCGTCTCAGTCCCCGACCAGTGCTCTGAGCTCGTCGATGATCATCGCGCGCAGCGTGGCCTTGACCGAGTCGGGCAGCGCGGTGTCGGCCTGGACCGGGCCTGCCTGGACTGGGCCGGCCTGGACTGGGCCGGCCTGGACTGGGCCGGCCCCGCCGCCGCCCGGCAGGTTCGAGGCGACCGGGTAGAGGGGCACCCGTCCGGCCGGGGCGCGCCACGGGCTGAGTCCGGCGAAGTCGCCGAACGCGACCGCGGGGTCCGTGTTGTACGCGATCTTCGTCCAGTTGACCAGGTGCCTGGGCTCCAGGTTCTCGCCGATCGAGCTGCGCCCGACGAAGCCGGTGCCCAGCGTCATCGACGGGGCCAGGTTGGTCTCCAGGCCCGAACTGCCGGTGCTGTTGCCGACGTTGACCGACACGCGCAGCACCGGAACACGCGCGCCGTACGTCATGATCGTCGCCGGGTCCTGGCTGTGGATGGCCGCCGAGTGGCCGGCGCCGCCGATCCGCACGACCGCGCGGGCCGCCGCGATGCCGGCGGCGGCGGTCGGCACCGTGGCCACGCCGAGCACCGGGCACAGTTTCTCCCGGCAGAACGGCTCCTCGCCGGCGACAAGCTGGACCGGGGCCAGCAGCAGCCTGGTCCGCGGCGGCACCCTGATCCCGGCCTGGCCGGCGATCCAGGACGCGTCCTTGCCGATCGCCTCGCCGTTGAGCAGGCCGTCGGGGAACAGGTACGCCCGCAGCCGGTCCCGGCCGGTCTCGTCGAGCAGCACGGCGCGCTGCCGCTGCATCTCGCGCAGCAACGGCTCGCGCACTCTGTCCTGCACGACCATGACCGACTCGTTGGTGCACAGCACCGAGTTGTCGAACGCCTTGCTGTCGGTGATCCGCCGGGCCGCGGCCGCGATGTCGGCGGTGGCGTCCACCAGCACGGGCACGTTCCCCGGCCCGACGCCGAGCGCGGGGTTGCCTGACCGGTAGGCCGCGCGCACCATCGCGGTGCCGCCGGTCGCCACGATCACGTCGGTGACCGGATCGGACATCAGCGTCTCGACCAGCTTCACGGTCGGCTCGCGCACGACCTGGATGACGCCGTCCGGCGCGCCGGCCGCGGCCGCCGCGCCGGCGAGCAGGTCGGCCGCGTCGGTGCAGCAGCCCTTCGCCATCGGGTGCGGGCTGACCACCACCGCGTTCCTGGTCAGCAGCGACAGGATGACCTTGAAGAAGACGCTGGCGACCGGGTTGGTTGACGGGATCAGCGCCAGCACCACGCCGGCCGGCCGCGGCAGCGCGACGATCTTGGCGTCGGCGTCGATACGCGGGCTGACCAGGTCCTCGCCCCTGTACCGCTCGAACAGGCCGAGCGAGCAGGCCTCGTTCTTGATGACCTTGTGCTCGGCCACCCCGAACCCGGTCTCCTTGACGGCCAGGTCGGCGTACCGCCTGGACTCGGCGTGCGCCGCCGTGGCGACCGCCTCGGCGATCCGCAGCACGGCGGGAAGGTCGTAGCCGGCGAACGCGCCCGCCGCCCAGTGCGCCCGGGCCAGCATCTGCCGCGCCTGGAAGGAGGTATCGGCCCGGGGGGACGACCCCCCGGAACCCCCCGAAGTGCGGGGCGCCGCGGCGCTCATCGCCTGCTCCGAGCGGGGCTGCGCCTGACCTCCGCGTAGGCCCGCGCGACGCCGGCCTCGGTGCGGTCGAGCAGTTCCTCGCACAGTTCGGGCGTCATCAGCAGCCCCGGCTTGTACTGGAGCACCCGCGGGTCCAGGGTCGAGAAGATGGCCCAGACTCCCGCCTGGTACAGGTGGCGCATCACGTACTTCGCCCCTTCTGGATGGTCGAACTCCAGGCCCATCACCACGCCGTTCTGCCGGATCCCGACGAACCAGTCCGGAAAGCTGGCCTGTATCTCCCGCAGCCCGGCGCCGACCAGGTCGGCGATGTAGTGCACCATCGACCTGGTCTCCGGCCGCCCGCAGATCTCCAGCGTCCTCAGCGCGGCGACGCAGCCGAGCTCGGCTCCGCCGAAGCTGGAGATGTGCGCGAACCCGTCCTCGGTCAGCCAGCCGGCGTTGCGCTCGCTGACCAGCACGGCGGCGATCGGGTACATGCCGCCGGACAGGCCCTTGCCGGTGACCAGGATGTCCGGCTCGATGCCGTGCTTGGTCACCGCCCACATCTCGCCGGTGCGCATCAGCCCGGTCTGCACCTCGTCGGCGATGTACAGGGTGCCGTGCCGCTCGCACAGCGCCTTGACCGCCTCCAGGTAGCCGGGCTCGGGCAGCGGGAACCCGTAGGTCGCCGGGATCGTCTCCATGATCACCGCGGCGACGTCGCCGCCGGCCAGCGCGGCCTCCATCGCCGCCAGGTCGTTGAACGGGACCTGGGAGAACTCGTCGGGCCGGTCGGCCAGGAAGATCCTGGCGAACCGGTCGTCGCCGGTGGCCACGGCCAGGCCGGTGTGGCCGTGGTAGGCCTTGATGATCGATACGATCTTGCGGCGCTGAGTGGCGTGCCGCGCGGTCTTCAGCGCGATGTCGATGGCCTCCCCGCCGCCGCTGCCGTACACCACCTTGGTCAGGTTCGGCGGGGCGGTCCCGATCAGCGCCTCGGCGAGCGCGGCCCGCGCGCTGGACGGGAAGTGATGGTTGCCGATGTCGAACGAGCGCATGCCGGTCGTGATGGCCTCGACCAGCTCGGCGTTGCGGTGGCCGAGGTTGAACGTGCCGCCGTTGAGGTGCACGTCGATCAGGCGCAGGCCGGACATGTCCCAGATGAAGTAGTCCTCGCGCCGGTCGATGACCAGGTCGATGCCGCTCTCGGTCCAGAAGTCGGTCTT
>DASPZH010000070.1:0-2239 GCA_035636335.1 Streptosporangiaceae bacterium | reverse complement strand
TCTGCCTCAAGATGTGGAGCGGCGACGAGTCGCCGTACCACGGCACCCACTATGATCTCGACCGGCCGCTGAACTCCCCGCAGGCCCTGTCGCAACCGCATCCGCCGATCATGATCGGCGGCGGGGGCGAGCGGAAGACGCTGCGCTTCGTGGCGCGCTACGCCCAGGCGTGCAACCTGTTCCCCGGCCCCGACCTGGCCCGCAAGCTCGACGTGCTGCGCGCGCACTGCGACGCGGAGGAGCGGGTCTACGACGAGATCCGCAAGTCCTGCTACTTCATCTTCGATGTCGGGCGCCACGGCGAGAAGGCGAACGAGGTCATCGACAACCTCGGGAAGCTGGCGGAGATGGGCTTCGACACCGCGATCGGCGCCGTCGCCAACGTCTGGGAGATGACGCCGCTCGAGATCATCGGCGGCCAGGTCATTCCTGCCGTCGCGGACCTGTGATCAGCAGCCGCTCCGAGGTCAGCTTGCTGACCAGCCGGTCCAGCGGATGACCCGGACAGCGATGACCGGCCCCGCCGGCGGGTTGCTCCGGTACTGGGCGTACCGGGCGGCGAGGAGCCGGACCGGCGCTGCCATCTCGGCCGGGTCGTCGATGACCGCGGCGTCGCCGTCTGCGCGTACCCACCACAGCGCCGTCCAGTCCTCGTCGTACTGGTCGGCAAGGACGCTGACCCTCTGGTCGCCGCGGATGTTGCCGAGCCGCCGCAGGTCGCGAGTGGCTTTCGGCTTGGCGTCCACGGCGGTGTAGATGTCGTCCCCGTCGACGGCGAAGGTGACCGGCACGAGGTGCGGCCGTCCGTCCGCCGACACGGTAGCCAGGACGGCCACCCGGGCGCTGCCGAGCCGCCGCCTCGCATCGTCGACGCCGATCCGCACTGGCCCTCCCGCTCGCCGTGCCCAGCCGCGCGCCCTGACTCGCCGGCCAGGCCCGCCTCCGGCAGGCTAGATCATCCGGGCCCCGATGGGGTGCTGACGGAATCCGCCGTTCCCCGCGGGCTCCACCCACCAGGCCTGCTTGCCCGGCGCGACGCTGACCACCTCGTGCAACTCGGTGCCGACGTAGTGCAGGCCGACGCCGTCCTCGCTCGCGTAGCCGGCGGGCAGGATGTGCTCGGCGACCAGCCTGCGGTACACGTGCCTGCGCGGCTGGCCGTCGAAGTCGTCGTGCACGCCGTTGCTGTAAGGAAGCAGGCCCAGCCCGTCGGTGAACGGGTCGAGCGAGTCGCCGAACGAGTCGGTGGGGCCGCCCAGATGCCAGCACAGGCTGCCCGCGCTCCACCCGGCCAGCACGACGCCCCCGTCCCAGCACTCCCGCATGGCCTCGGCCAGGCCGTGCGCCCGCCAGATGGCCATGAGGTTCACCACGCTGCCGCCCTCGACCAGCAGGACGTCCTGCGACAGCAGGTGCCGCCGCACGTCGGGGACGCTCGGCTGGGTGAACAGGCGCAGTACGCTGAGCTCGACATCGCGCAGGCCGTCGAACGCCGCGGTCACGTGGTCGATGTTGGCCTGCGCGTCGCCGACCGCGGTCGGCAGGTAGCAGACCCGCCTGCGGTCGCTGGGCGGCGCGAGGCTGACGGCATGCTCGATGAGGTCGAGCGAGTTCTTCTGCCCGGGGCCGGGCTGCAGAATCCCGGAGAACGCGAAGATCTGCCTAAGTCCTGACACGCTTGGTAAGACTAGACGGCCGGAGTCACCGGGGCGGCGACGGCTCCGGGCTGGCGGGCTCGGCCGGTCAGGGACGGCTCAGCCGGTCAGCGAGGAGACCCGCCTGATCACCTCGCCGCGGCCGAGCACACGCGCGACGCTGGCCAGGTCGGGGCTCCTCGTCGAGCCGGTCAGCGCGACGCGGATTAGCTGCGACGCCTCCCTGACCGAGCCCGGATACGCGTCCGGCGCCTGCTTGTACAGCTTGGCGTTCGGCGCGAAACCGTGCTTGGCCGCGAGGTCCCTGATCTGGCCGAACCACTCCTGCGGGTCGGCCAGGTCCTGGTAGCCGGCGACAAAGTCGGCGGCGAACCCGCGCACCAGCTCGTCCGGCAGGCCGCCCAGCTTCTCGTCGCCGAGCCTGACCGGCGTGAACAGCTCGGGGAAGAAGAAGCCGTACGCGGACCGGAAGTCGGACCACTTGCGCAGGTCCTTGCGCGGGTTCTCGACCCCTTCCCGCTCGACGGCCAGCGCGGCGAGCGCCACGTCCGGCTCGGCCGCGAGCACCCCGGCGAGCTCGGGAT
>DASPZH010000069.1:0-4680 GCA_035636335.1 Streptosporangiaceae bacterium | reverse complement strand
ATGACCTGGTACTGCTCGGTGGTCAGGTCCTTGATCCAGTTGTCCCACTGGGCGTTGGCGCGGAACCGGCGCAGCGCCTCGATGTCGATGGTGCCGGCCACCCAGGACGACCCGCCGCTGTAGTCGTGCCGACCGACGATCTGGCCCCGGTAGTCGATGACCGCCGAGCCGCCGCCGAACGTGTCGATCGGGACGTCGGAGTCCGTGTGCAGGTAGTACGTGCCGACGTTGCAGGCGACCAGGTACAGGTTGTTGTCGAGCGCGCGCGCCCGGTTCTGGACCTCGAACAGGCCGTTGCCCACGTGCGGGTGCGGGTAGGGGCCGCGGTAGAGCACCTCGGCGCCGTTCATGGCCAGGCCGCGCGCGTTCTCCGGGTACGAGCCCTCGTTGGCCATCAGGAACCCGAGCCGGCCGATCTCGGTGTCGGCGACCGGGTAGAACGCGTCCAGGTTCCGGCCGTACAGCTCGATCCACCTGTCCCAGACGTTGTGCGGCGTCACCGAGTGCTCCACCGGGAGCAGCGGCACGACCTTGTGGTGGCGCAGGACGATCTCGCCTTCCGGGCTGAGCACGAAGCCGACGTTGAAGAACCGGCCCGGGAACTCCGGGTGCCTGGCCTTGGCCTGCGCCATCAGGAAGACGTTCCACTGCCTGGCCAGCGCGCCGAGGTAGTCGGTCTCCGGGCCGGGGATGTCGATCGCGCACTCGGCGGCGAACTCCTCGTGGTCCAGGTCGAGCACCTCGTCGTTGAATCCCTGCAGCGCGCCCTCGGGAACCGCGATCAGCCGCACCGGGAGGTCCAGGCTGGACAGCCAGGACGCGGCCTTGATCAGATGCGAGAGGTGCTCGAGGTTCACGGCGATCTCGTCACGGTGCCGGATGCCGCGCATGGTGGGCACCAGGCCGAGGGCCTGATAGGGCTCGATCATCACTTATCCCTTCGACCAGCCGGGCGCTGTCGTGTTCCGGCCTATCCCTTGTTGTACCAGTTGGCGCGTGTGCACACGGTTGCCATCGCGCGGCCAACGCCGCAATACTGGCCCTCGGCCACCCGCGTCACGCATCGGAAGACGGGAAGTCAGATGAGCATCCTAGGCACCAGGGTCGTCAGGACCGAGGACCCGCGGCTGCTGACCGCCGGCGGAACGTACGTGGACGACCTGCGCGTCCCCGAGCTGGCGCAGGCCGCCCGGGTCACGTTCGTGCGCAGCCCTATCGCCCACGCGGAGATCGCCGGGATCGACGTCACGGCCGCGAAACAGGCACCGGGGGTCGTCGCCGTGCTGACCGCGGCCGACATGGACGACCTGCCGCCGCCCGCCGACAGCGGGCTCACCGGCACCGAGGGCCTGCCACTGCCGCTAGGCGGTCAGTGGCAGGAGCCGCTGCTCGCGGTGGACAGGGTCCGGTTCGTCGGCGAGCCGGTCGCGATCGTGATCACCGATGACGGCTACGCCGGCGAGGACGCCGCCGAGCTGGTCAGCGTGGACTACACCGCGCTGCCGGCCGTCGTGGGCGTCGACGGGGCGCTGGCCGCCGAGTCGCTGCTGTTCCCGCCGGCCGGGTCGAACGTCGCGGTGAGCACGGGGACGCCCGCCGACAGCGCGGCCTTCGACGGCTGCGAGGTCGTCGTCGAGCGCACGATCATGAACCAGCGACTGGCGCCGGTGCCGCTGGAGGGGCGGGCCACCGCCGCCCGGTGGGCGGACGGCAAGCTGACCGTCTGGGTGAGCACCCAGAACGCGCAGATCGCGCGGTTCATCCTGGCCGGCGCGATGGGACTTGATCCCGCGAGCATCCGCGTTGTCGCGCCGGACGTCGGCGGTGGCTTCGGCGCCAAGGTCGGCATCGACCGGGACCCGCTCATCGTGGCCTGGGCCGCCAAGCACACCGGCCGGGCGCTGCGGTGGGCGGAGACGCGCAGCGAGAACATGCTCGCCATGACGCACGGGCGGGCCCAGCGTCATGTCGTCAAGATCGGCGGCACCGCCGGCGGGCGAATCCTGGCTTACCGGCTCGAGATCGTGCAGGACACGGGTGCGTACTCGCGGATGGGCGGCTTCCTGCCGTTCCTGACCAGCCTGATGGCGGCGGGCCCGTACGACATCGGCCACGTCGAGACCGCCTACCAGGTCGTGATGACCAATGCCACGCCGATCTCCGCGTACCGCGGCGCCGGGCGGCCGGAGGCGACGGCCGCGATCGAGCGGGCCGTCGACCTGTTCGCGGCCGAGATCGGCATGGACCCGGCCGAGGTCCGCCGGATCAACCTGGTCCCGGCCGACAAGTTCCCGTTCACCTCGCCGTGCGGCGCCACCTACGACACCGGCGACTATGTTGGGGCGCTCGACAAGGTGCTGGCCGGCGGCGGCTACGCGGAGCTGCGAGCCGAGCAGGCCCGCCGCCGCGAGCGCGGCGATGTGCTCCAGCTCGGCATCGGCGTCGCGAGCTACGTGGAGATCACTGCCGCCGACGCCGACGGCGGCGAGACCGCGCGGCTCGTCGTGCACGATGACGGCACGGCCACCGTCTACACCGGCAGCTCCGCGCACGGGCAGGGCCACCACACGGCGTGGGCGATGCTGGTCGAGGCGGAGCTGGGCATCGAGATGGCGAAGGTCACCGTGATCCACGGGGACACCGACCTGATCCCGGCCGGGGTCGGCACCTACGCGTCGCGGTCGCTGCAGCTCGGCGGCGTCGCCGTCCAGAAGGCCGCCGTGGAGGTCAAGGACCAGGCCCGCCGGGTGGCGGCGGAGATGCTCGAGGCCAGCGAGGACGACCTGGAGCTGGACACCGGCCGCGGCGCCTGGCAGGTCCGCGGCGACCCGGCGACCAGCAGGACCTGGGCGCAGGTCGCGGCGCACGCGGGTGAGGTCGGCCTGGCGGCGGACGTGAACTACACCGACGGCAAGCCGACCTTCCCGTTCGGCACCCACCTCGCGGTCACCGAGGTGGATACCGAGACCGGCAAGGCCAGGCTGGTCAGGCACGTGACCGTCGACGACGCCGGCACCGTGCTTAACCCGGTGCTGGCCGAGGGCCAGCGGCACGGCGGCATCGCCCAGGGAGTGGCGCAGGCGCTGCTCGAAGAGGTGGTGTACGACACCGACGGCAACCCCGTCACCGGGACGCTCGTCGACTACGCGATCATCACCGCGGCGGAGCTGCCCAGCTTCGAGCTGCTGACCAGCGAGACGCCCGCGACGATCAACCCGCTCGGCGCCAAGGGCATCGGCGAGGCCGGGACCATCGGAGCCACGCCCGCCACGCAGAACTCGGTCATCGACGCGGTCAGCCATCTCGGCATCCGCCACATCGACATGCCACTCACGCCGGCCAGGGTCTGGGCCGCGATCAGCGAAGCGAGGGAGAGCCGGTGAAGGTCACGGTGACGGTGAACGGCAGCGAGGTCGCTGCCGAGGTGGCGGACCGGACGCTGCTGGTCCACTTCCTGCGGGACGTGGCCGGGCTGACCGCGGCCAACGTCGGGTGCGACACCAGTTCCTGCGGTGCGTGCACGGTCCTGCTCGAAGGCCGCTCGGTGAAGTCGTGCACCGTGCTCGCCGCCCAGGCCGACGGGCGCGCGGTCACGACCGTCGAGGGGCTGAGCGGCGACGCGGGCGAGCTGCACCCGGTGCAGCGCGCGTTCCGGGCCGAGCACGGGCTGCAGTGCGGTTTCTGCACGCCCGGCATGGTGATGGCGAGCGTGTCCCTGCTCGCCGAGAACCCTGCTCCGACCGAGGACGAGGTCAGATCGGCCCTCGAGGGGAACCTGTGCCGGTGCACCGGCTACCACAACATTGTCCGGGCGGTTCTTGCCGCCGCCGGCGAGAGGCGGCCCAGTTGATTCCCGCACCCTTCACCTACCGGCGCGCCTCGTCGGTTGACGAGGCCGTGAACCTGGCGGCCCAGGCCGGCGAGGACGCGAAGTTCCTGGCCGGCGGCCACTCGCTGATGCCGCTGATGAAGCTGCGCCTCGCGGTGCCTGAGACCGTGGTGGACATCGGCCGGATCGGCGAGCTCAGCCATATCGGCGAAGGCGATGGCCACTTCGCGATCGGCGCGCTCGCCACCCACGATGCCCTGGCACGGTCGGACGTGCTCGCTGCCGGGCTGCCGCTGCTCGCCCACGCGGCCGGGCAGATCGGCGACCCGCAGGTCAGGCACTGCGGCACGATCGGCGGCTCGCTGGCGCACGCCGATCCGGCCGCCGACCTGCCCGCCGTGATCATGGCGCTCGACGCGACCCTGGTCGCCCGCGGGCCGTCGGGCACCCGCGAGATCGCCGCGGCCGACTTCTTCCTCGGCCTGTTCGAGACCGCGTTGCAGCCCGGCGAGCTGCTGACCGAGATCCGCATCCCGAAGCCGCAGTCGGCCGGCTGGTCGTTCCAGAAGTTCACCAAGCGCGCGATCGACTGGGCGATCGTCGGCGTGGCGGTGCAGGGACCGAGCGTGGCGCTGGTCAACATGGGCTCGGTGCCGATCAGGGCGAGCGCGGTGGAGCAAGCACTCGGCGCGGGCTCGGGCCCGCGCGAGGCCGCCGCCCACGCTGCCGAGGGCACGAGCCCGGCCGATGACCTCAACGGCCCGCGCCGGTACCGCGAGCACCTGGCTCGCGTCCTTGTCGCGCGTGCGCTGGAGGAGTCGGCCGGCCGGGCCTGACCCGTCGAGATCCGC
>DASPZH010000068.1:0-7571 GCA_035636335.1 Streptosporangiaceae bacterium | reverse complement strand
ATCTCCGGGCCGAGCCAGGTGCGGTTCTCCTCCACATTCCACTCCGAGTCGAACTGCTGCGGCGCGAAGTACCCCGGCTCGCCGCCCAGCTCAGCGACCTTGGCCAGCGCGTCATTAACGTGGAAGTCGCCGAGCGTCATCCCCTGCGCGCCGAAGGCCCGCGAGATCGCCACCCGCTCGCCGCTCATCCCGTTCGGCATCACGACGAGCATCCGGTACCCCTTGACCGCCGCGACCATGCTCATCGCGTTTCCGGTATTGCCGCTGCTCGCCTCCACGATGGTGTCACCCGGCCGCAGCAGGCCTTCCCGCTCCGCCCGCTCGATCATGTACTTGGCGACCCGCGCCTTGATCGACCCAGAAGGGTTGAGGAACTCGAGCTTGACCCATATCCCGTCAACCACGACCAGGGGAGTATCACCGATCGCGTCCAGCACCGTGCCGCCGCCCCGCCGGACCGCGCCAGCGGCAGGCACCCCTTGCGCCCGATGCGCCGCGGAACGCGGCCCGCTCTTGGCTTTCATGCGTGCGCACCTACGCGAGTCTCCGAACGTGACCGGCCTCCCGGTCGGCCCAGTCTTCCGGCGAAGCAGTGGCATAGCACGACGTTCAAAGGCGCCGCGGGGAGGCCGGCAATGTCAGGGCCGGGCCCGCCGGGCGGGCCGAGCCACTGCTTGCGGATCTCCATGTCCGGGTCGTTGAATGGCCTGATGGCAGGACGGGAGCCCAGACGCAGCGAGCCGACGCGCCTACCACGCTGCGCGTCGGCTCGCGGATGTCCGGCACGTCGGGCGTCGGCCTCGGCACCGGTCTTGCGAGTACTCGCGTTGTTCATCGTGGTTGTGAGGATACATCTGGTTAGCTCAGTTGCAGGTCGGCCGGCGTGTCATGGTCGGCACGTGGCTTGTCTGGGATCATCATGCGCCGCCGTGTCCGGCGTCGGCTGGGGTCTTCCGGCAGGCCGGCCAGCTGCAGGCGGAGGTGGCCGAGCGCGTTGGCTCCCCTTTTGGCTCCCCCGCCATCGGAGCGGCGCCAGCTCCGGGCCTCTGACCTGCGCGCCTGGCAGGGATCGAACCTGCGACCCGCTGCTTAGAAGGCAGCCGCTCTGTCCGCTGAGCTACAGGCGCTCCGAGCATATTGTGCCCGATCCAGGCTACGCGCCGGGGCTACCGAGCCCGCAACGATCCGGCAGACTTCCGCGCCGACCGGACGCCGCCCGCCGCACCTCGCACGCCTTCCGCTCCCCACCGACGCCCGCCACACCCGCATGCCTTCGGCGCCCCGCCAGCTTCCACGCGCCGCTCGCCTTCCGGCCGGGCCGAGACACGGTCACGTGTCACGACGCCGCTCCCCACGGGCCGATCGCCACGAGCCTGGGCCGCAGGCATGTCCGCCCACCGCCGCCCACCACGGTCCCGGGCACCGGCTGGCCGGTCGCCGCGCACGTCACCAGCAGCACGGTCCCGGTATCCGGGTCGACCCCGCCGCCAGGGCCGGACAGGCCGAACGCGCCGGACTGGTCAGCGAAGTAGTGCGGCCAGGGCAGCGACCTGAGCGTCCACGCGACCCTCCCCTGAGCGATGCTGTATCCCCAGGCCGCGCCGCCGGATCCCGAGTCGAGCCCGAGCGCCACGCCGGACCGCACGCCGTAGACTCCGGGCAACGCCGTCTCGGCGCCGCCGTGCTGCTCGCGCAGGGTCACCGGGTCGAGACCGGTCAGTGCCCCGGCGATGTCGGCATACAGGAGCTGCCGGACGGGGTCCGCGGCCTCGACAACGGCACCCGGGCGCTGCCCGGTCAGGTCGCCGGTGGCCAGGCTGTACGTGCTGAGCCCGCCGCTTCCGGAGAAGACCAGGACGCCGTCCACGACGCCCGTGAGCATCCCGCCGAACGGACCGCTCGGCGGCCGGATCAGCCGTTCCGCGCCCGTGCTCAGGTCGATCTGCCTGACGGCCGTCACCGGCGCGGTGCCGACCTCGCCGCGCGCCGAGACCGTGACGTAGAGCTTGCGCCCGGCGACCCGCCAGGCCTGCTCGGCCGGGCCGGTCGGGTCGCGCCAGACCGCTCGCCCCGTCCCGTTGGCGTAGCCAGCTACCGATGTCGCGCCGACGATCACGGTGCGCCGGCGGCTCGCCCAGGCCGCGCCGCCGGTGCGTGCCGCCGGATACGTCCGGAGCTGCTTGCCGGTTACCGCGTCGAGCACGACCTCCCGCCTCGCCGCGACCGCCCCGGACACGGCCGACCCGAACGCGCCGGCCTGACCGACGCCGGCGGTGGCGTCGACAGCCGTTGCGACCCCGACGGTGACCACGCCGCGCCAGGCCGCGACCGACACGATGGCCGATCCGGCGGGCAGGCCGTCCAGCGTCTCGGCCCATCGCGGCGAGCCGCTCGTCACGTCGTACGCGCTGAGCGTCAGTCCGAAACCGATCACCGCCACGCCCTCGCCCGCGGCGGCGTAGGCCTGGCCCTGGCTGAGCACCGTCCCCTCGACGCCGTCCTGCGCGATCCACGACCCGGGCAGCGGCCGCGACCAGCGGACCAGCGCTGCCGGGCCGCACCGGTTCTGGCTCCCCCGGCACGACCCGGAACCGGTCCGCGCGGCGATGCCGCCCGTCACCAGCACCGCGACCACGAGGACCGCCAGCACCGCACGCGGCACGGGCACGCTCGCCAGCCGGCGCTTCACGTCCAGGATCATCCCCTCTCGCGGTAGGTCGTTCGCGGATGCGTCGCGGCAACCCGGGCCGGGCACCGATGTGAGCGCGGCTCGGTTGACGGCGCGCCGCCCGGCGCAAGTAGCGTTGGCACCCAGACTGGCACGTGACTGGAAACGACGTACACGCTAGGAGGATTCATGTCCGACCGGGCTCCGCTGCCCTACGACTTCATGCCGCAGGTGCCATCTTTCACCGTCGAGAGCGACGACGTTGCCCAGGACCAGCAGATGGGCGATAACCAGGTATACAACAGCTTCGGCATGAGCGGCCAGAACATATCGCCGCAACTGCGCTGGCACGGCTCCCCGGCCGAGACCAAGAGCTTCGCCGTGACGTGCTACGACCCCGACGCCCCGACCGGCTCGGGCTTCTGGCACTGGCTGGTGCTCGACATCCCCGCATCGGTCACCGAACTCCCGGCCAACGCGGGCGCGCCGGGCGGCGGCGGGCTGCCGGCCGGCGCGTTCTCGGTCCGCAACGACTACGGCACCAAGGACTTCGGCGGCGCGGCGCCGCCGCAGGGCGACCCGCTGCACCGGTACGTGTTCGCGGTGCACGCACTCGACACCGACTCGCTCGGGATCGACTCCGACGTCTCCCCCGCGGTGGCGGGCTTCAACCTGCGCTTCCACACCATCGCCCGGGCACTGATCGTGCCGGTCTTCGGTCACTGACGCAGGCCTGCCGGCTCACACCGGCGGGCTCTTTTCGTTATTCAACAAACAAGCTGTGGCCCGCCGTACGGGAAGCCGGCGGCCGACCTCAGGCGGTGGCACGCCGGCGGCGGCCGGTCGCACGCCGGCGCGGCCCGACAGCCGCGCGCATCCCGCCAGTCGCGGGTCAGCCGAGGCCGGCCAGGACCTCGCGCTCGCGGTCGGGGTCGAGGCCGTGCTTCAGGCCGCCGTCCCTGACCGGCGGGTCGCCCTCGGCCTGCAGCCAGCGCCACGTGTCGGCCACGGTTTCCTGCACCGGGCGGCAGGTCAGTCCGGCCGCGTAGATCGCCGAGACGTCCCCGTCGTGCACGGCGGCGTCCTCGCCGTCGGGCGGCACCCAGACCGGGAGCTCGATCCACGGCTGGATCCCGGCCGCCTCGATGACCTCGGGGTCCACCCAGACCAGGCGAGCGTCCGACCCGGTCGCGGCGACGGCGGCGCCGAGCAGGCTCTCCATCGTGGCGTGCCCCGGCCTGCTGACCGCGTTGAACGCGCCGCTGATCCGCTCGTCCGCCGCGTGCAGCAGCCAGGCCGCGAGGTCACGGCAGTCGATGTACTGGATCGGCATGTCGCGCGGCCCGGGTGCCAGCACGTCGCCGCCGCGCTCGATCCGGCGCAGCCACCACGGCATCCGCCCGACCAGCTCGTACGGGCCGAGGATCAGGCCGGCCCTGGCGAGCACGGACGGGCCGTCGAAGTGCTCGAGAACGGCCAGCTCGCCGCCGCGCTTGGCCGCGGCGTAGTCGTCGGCCTGCTCGCTCGCCGGGTCGCCGCCGGTGACCGGAGCGCTCTCGTCGGCTCCGGCCGGCATCGGCCACCGGTAGACCGACCGGCTGGACACGTAACCGTAGTGGCCGGCCCGCCCGGACAGCAGCGAGGCCGCGTCGCTCACCACGCGCGGCGCGCGGCTCCAGGTGTCGACCACGGCGTCCCAGGTGTCGCCGGCGAGCGCCGCGCGCAGTTCCGCCTGGTCGGTACGGTCCGCGCGGCGCGCCCGCGCGCCGGGAACGTCCTTGCCGCTGACGCCGCGGTTGACCGTGGTGACGTCGTCACCGCGGGCCAGCGCCGCCTCGACCACGGCGCGTCCGACGTGGTGCGTCCCGCCCAGCACGAGAAGTCTCATGAGCCCATCTTGTGCGACGACGGCTGCCGTGGTCGAACCGGTTCATTCACGGCGTAGTCGGCGCCGGCGGCCTCCTCGAGGTGCAGCCTGGGCACCACCGGCTCCAGCCAGCGCGGCATCCACCACGCGCGCCTGCCGAGCAGCGTCATCACCGACGGGACCAGGACCATCCTGACCAGGGACGCGTCGATGAGCACGGCGAAGGCCATGCCGATGGCGAGCATCTTGATGGTGGGCTCGGAGCTCAGCACGAAGCTCGCGAACACGGCCACCATGATCGCCGCGGCGGTGGTGATGACCCGGGCGGTGGCGCCGATCCCGATGGCCACGCTGCGGTGCGGGTCGCGGGTGGCCATCCAGGCCTCGTGGATCCTGGACAGCAGGAACACCTCGTAGTCCATCGACAAGCCGAACACGATGCAGAACACCAGCATCGGCACGTAGGACGGGATCGGCAGCGTGGTCTGCAACCCGATCAGGCCGGCGCCCCAGCCCCAGCCGAAGATCGCCACGATGACGCCGCAGGCGGCGCCGATCGACAGCAGGTTGAGTATCGCCGCCTTCGTGGCGATGACCACGGACCGGAACGCCATGGTCAGCAGCACGTAGGAGATCGCGATCACCGCGAGGATGAGCCACAGGATCCGGCTCGTGACCCGGCTGGTGAAGTCGACCGCGCCGGCGGTCGTGCCGGTCACGTACGTCGTGACGTGCTGCCGGGGCAGCACGACCTCGCGCAGATGGGTGACCAGGCTGGTGGTGGCCGCGGCCTGCGGGCGGGTCGCGGGAATCACGTTGAGCACCGCCGTCGTGCCCGCCTTGTTCACCGCCGGCGGACCGACAGACGCCACGCCGCGGGTTCCGGCCAGGCTGGTCCGCATGCCGTCGAGCAGCGAACTCGTCGCCTGAGCGGACTCCCGCGGCAGCTTGACCACGACCGTCAGCGGCCCGTTCACGCCGACGCCGAAGCCCTGGGAGATCAGGTCATAGGCGCGGCGGTTGCTCTGCGACTTCGGGTTGGTCCCGTTGTCCGGCTGGCCGACCATGATCGACAGCAGCGGGATGGCGAGCACGAGCAGGACCGCCACGCTGGCCACCGCCCACGGCCAGGGCCGGGCACTGACCCGCCTGCCCCACCGGGCGAACGCGCTGTTCTCGTGCTGCGCCGTGGTGACCGCGGCGGTGCGCGTCGCCTGCTCGCGGACCGAGATCCCGGCCTTCCTGGCCCGCAGGCGCGAGTGCAGGCTCCGGACGTTCCCGCCGACCACCCCCATGAACGCGGGAACCAGGGTCAGCGCGACCAGCATGGTCAGCGCCACGACGGTCGCGGCGGCCAGCCCGAGCGCGCCGACGAACGTCACCCCGGAGATGTACAGGCCGAGTATCGAGATCACCACGGTGCTGCCGGCCACGACGATCGCCGCGCCCGACGTGCTCTCGGCGTGCCGTGCCGAGGCGACGACGCCCATCCCGCTGTCGAGCTGCTCACGGTGCCGGGCAGTGAGGAACAGGCCGTAGTCCACGGCGACGCCGAGGCCGAGCAGCGTCGCGATGGTCGGCGCGGTGGTCGGGAACGTGGTCGCCGCGGCGAGCAGCCCGAGCAGCGACAGGCCGGCGCCGACGCTGAACAGGGCGGACACCAGCGGGACGGCGGCGGCGATCAGCGACCCGAACATGAACAGGAGCAGCGCGAGCGCGCAGGACAGCCCGATGACCTCGGAGCTGATGTCGCTGGTCTGCTGCCCGATGTTGCCGGCACCGGCGCCGTAGTCGACCTGCAGCCCGGCGCTGGTGGCCGGGGCTACCGCCTTGTTGAGCTTGTGCAGGTAGGAGGTGTCGAGGGAGTCCGGGTTCACGTTCCACGACACGCTGGAGTAGGCGATGCGGCCGTCCTTCGACACGGCGCCGCCCTTGGACACGGCGCCGCCCTTGGACACGGTGCCGCCCTTCGGCGCGGAGAACGGGCTGCCCGCGCTGGTCACGTGCGGCAGCGCGGCGACGTTGGCGGTCGCCTGGTTGACCGCGCCCTTCCTGGCCGACACCGTGCCGCTCACGGCGTGGAACACGATCTGCCCGCCGTATCCGCCTTCCTGCGGGAAGGTACTGTTCAGGATGTTGAGACCGGTCGCGGAGTCGGTGCCGGGCACCGTGTAGTTGTTGACGTAGCCGCCGCCGAACTCGTGCCTGGCGCCGAGCAGGCCGCCAAGAATAATCAGCCAGCCGACGATGACGACCCAGCGCCGCCGTGCCGCCAGGCCGCCGAGCCGTTCCAGCAGCCGATTCACGATCAACCATCCTGCGGGCCGGCCGCCCCCGCCAGCCTCACCCGCGCGGGGTGATCCGCCGCGCCTCCGGCCCGCCGGGGGCCCGCGCCGGCTACTGCCGCGGGAGCGAGGCGATGTGCTGGCCGCACGGCGACGGGTCGTAACCGGGCAGGCTGGCTAGCTGGTCGAGCAGCCAGCACGAGCCGAGCACCTTGACCAGCGCCTCCACCTCGCGGGAGGCGGCCCGCTCGTCCGGGATCACCAGGTCGAAGCGTTCCGCGGCCAGCGGGATGAATCCGAGCCCGTACGCCAGCGCAGCCGGCTGATCGAGACCGGCACGGCGCTGGCCGGGCCGGCCAGCCCCAGGCCCGCCAGCGCGGCGAGCCCGACCATCGCGCCTCGTACTCTGCTCATTCTCAACGTCATAACCCGGACGACAGGCCACTGTTAGTTGCGCAACGCAGGAACTCTCGACATCGTGCCTGTCTGCCGACCGCTGACCGGGACGCCGGCACGGCTAGGCTGGGGTGGCGTTCAGGGAGCATTCAGGTTGGGCTGGTTGGGTGGCGGGGAAGGTGGCCCGGTCGGACGGCGGTGGTTCGGGAACCGCGCAGCCGCACCGGTCCGCGCGCCATAGCATGGTCTCCGGCAGGCGCCCCCTCGGGTTTCCTCACGGCTAAGGCAGGTCAGCAATGGGTAAGGCGGAGCGAAACCGTCAGCAGAGCGCCAGGGAGAGGATCGCAGCCCAGCA
>DASPZH010000067.1:0-4066 GCA_035636335.1 Streptosporangiaceae bacterium | reverse complement strand
CTTCTCTTGACGCGCGGCCATGCCGCTAGGTTCACGCGTTGCCATCACCAGTTGTAGCGGGGGAACCTCGGGCACCGCTTCGCCTCGCGAATCCCACCGCTCCAAGACCCCTCTGATCAGACCTAGCACCACCGCGGACGGGCAGCGTTCCGTGGGCCTGCCCACGGCCTCGCGGGCCGGGGGGCACGCCGTTGAGCACGTCAGGCGGGCAGCAGGGTCCGGACGCCCGCAGTGCCGCGCGCCGCAGCGCGCCAGCGGCCCGATGCTGCAGGCGGCGCCGCGGCGCGCTGAAGGTTCGCTGTGCTGCAACCATATATGTCAGCAGCCCAATCAGCACGTCACACGTTAGTATCGGCCCGTGCCCGATTGCCTCTTCTGCAAGGTCGTGGCCGGGGAGATCCCGGCCACGCGCCTGCTCGAAACAGAGCGGACGCTTGCATTTCGTGACATCAATCCGCAGGCGCCTATTCACGCGCTGGTCATCCCCAAACCGCACTATCCTGACCTGGCTGGCCTCGCGGCCGCCGGCGACGGGCTGCTGGCCGAGATTGTCAGCCAGGCGCACGAGGTTGCGCTGTCTGAGGGCATCGCGGAGACCGGGTATCGCGTTGTCTTCAATACGGGCGCTCACGCCGGGCAGACCGTCGCGCATGTGCACGCGCATGTGCTCGGCGGCCGGGCGATGGCGTGGCCGCCTGGATGAGGCACCCAGGATGAGGCGGGGGTATTGAAGAAGCCGAGCGATACCGGATCGGCCGGGCAGGCCGGCGGCGCGACGTCGCTGCGGATCGTGATCCCTGAGCCGCATTCGATGGTCAGCCTGCTTGGCTCGCGCGACGAGTTGCTCCAGGTCATCGAGGAAGAGTTCGACTCCGACATCCACGTGCGCGGCAACGAGATCACCGTGACCGGGTCGGCCAGCGAGGCGGCACTCATCGGTGCGCTGTTCGAGGAGCTGACCACGCTGATCGCGAGCGGCACCGAGGTAACGGCGGAGGTCGTGGAGCGCAATGTCGCGATGCTCAGGCGCAAGTCGGGAGCGCGGCCTGCCGACGTGCTGACCCTGGACATCCTGTCGAGCCGCGGCCGGACAATCCGCCCCAAGACGCTTAACCAGAAGCGCTACGTCGACGCGATCGACAAGCACACGATCGTCTTCTCGATCGGGCCGGCCGGAACCGGCAAGACCTACCTGGCGATGGCCAAGGCGGTCAAGGCGCTCCAGGCCAAGGAGGTCAACCGGATCATCCTGACCAGGCCGGCCGTCGAGGCGGGCGAGCGGCTCGGGTTCCTGCCTGGGACGCTGTACGAAAAGATCGATCCCTACCTGCGGCCGCTGTATGACGCGCTGCACGACATGGTCGATCCCGACTCGATCCCGCGGTTGCTCGCCGCCGGCACCATCGAGATCGCGCCGCTGGCCTACATGCGCGGCAGGTCGCTGAACGACTCGTTCATCATCCTGGACGAGGCGCAGAACACCTCAGCCGAGCAAATGAAGATGTTCCTCACCAGGCTTGGATTCGGCAGCAGGATCGTGGTGACCGGCGACGTCACGCAGGTCGACCTCCCGTCGGGGCAGGTCAGCGGGCTGCGCATGGTGCAGGACGTGCTCGACGGCGTCCCTGACGTGTACTTCTGCAAGCTGACCGCGCACGATGTCGTCCGGCACCGGCTGGTCGCGGACATCGTGGACGCCTACGCGCGGTACGACGCGGCCCGGGCCGCGACGGAGGCGAGCCGCCTGCCGGCCGGCCGGGCCAGGCGCGATGCCAGCAGGAACCGATGACCGCGGCGGTTACCGGCAGATCGCTGCGAACGGGAGACGCCCGGTGAGCATCGAGATCGCCAACGAGTCGGGGGTGGCTGTCAACGAGGCGGCCCTGGCCGGGCTGGCCAGGCACGTGCTCGACGAGATGCGGGTGCACCCGCTCGCCGAGCTCTCGCTGCTGTTCGTGGACGAGCCGGCGATGACCGAACTGCACGTCCGGTGGATGGGCGAGGCGGGCCCCACCGACGTGCTCGCGTTCCCGATGGACGAGCTGCGGCCGCCGCAGCCCGGCGGAGCGCACGCCGAGCCGAGCGGTTCCGAGCCGTCCGGAATCCCGGGTCTGCTCGGCGATGTGGTGATCTGCCCGCAGGTCGCCGCGGCGCAGGCGCGGCGGGCCAGGCACAGCGTGACCGACGAGATCGACCTGCTCTGCACCCATGGCATCTTGCACCTGCTCGGCTACGACCACGGGGACGCTCGCGAGCACGCGGCCATGTTCGGCCTCCAGGACCGGCTGCTGGCGTCGTGGCGAGCCGACCGTGGGCCGGACGGCGGGACAGCGAACGGCCGGGCCGCCGTCGGCCGGGACACCGCGGGTCGGGACACCGCGGGTCGGGACACCGCCGGCCATGCTGCCGACGGCCGGACCGCGGAGCATCCGAGCGCGCCCGAGCCCGGCCCGAACGCGGGCGCGGGCGGCTCGGGTGACGACCAGGCGACCCACGGCTAGCACGTCATGGGCTGGCTGATCCTCGCGGCGGCTGCGCTCGCCCTGTTCGCCGGGCTGTGCGCCAGCGCCGACACGGCGCTGCTGCGGGTATCGCGGGCCGGCGCCAAGGAACTGGCGACTTCGGGCCGGGAGGCCTCGGCACCGCTCCAGGCGGTGCTCGCCGAGGTGCCTAAGTACATCGCGGTGCTGCTGCTCGCCAGGGTCGCCGCCGAGCTTGGTGCGACCCTGCTCGTCACGTGGGTGCTGCTGCACTGGTCGGGCCCGGCTTGGCGGCCGTTCCTCGTCGCGGGTGCGGTCATGACCGTGGTCGTGTATGTGGTGGCCGGGATCGTGCCGCGCACGCTCGGACGGCAGTACGCGGCGGGCGTGGCCGACACCGCGGCCTCTGTTCTGCAGCCAATCGTCAAGCTGATGGGACCGATCCCCGCCATGCTGCTGGCGACCGGCCGCGTCCTCGGCCGGGGCGGCCGGCAGGAGGCGGGCCCGTCGGGCGAGGAGGAGGACTTGCGCGGTCTCGTTGACCTGCTCGAGCGCCGCCGGGTGATCGAGCCCGGCGAACGGGCGATGATCCACTCGGTGTTCGAGCTCGGTGACACGATCGTGCGGGAGGTCATGGTCCCGCGCACGGACATGATCTTCGTGGAGAGCGGCAAGACGCTGCGGCAGGCGCTCTCGCTGGCGCTGCGCAGCGGGTTCTCCCGGATCCCGGTGGTCGGCGAGAACCTCGACGACGTGGTGGGCATCGCGTACCTGAAGGACATCGTCACGCGGACCTATGAGGACTCCGACGGCCCGGCCGCCGAGCCGCTGGGCTCGGTCATGCGGCCGGCTTTGTTCGTCCCCGACAGCAAGCCGGTCGACGACCTGCTACGGGAGATGCAGGCCAGGCGGACGCACGTGGCCATCGTGATCGACGAGTATGGCGGCACGGCCGGACTGGTGACGATCGAGGACATCCTGGAGGAGATCGTCGGCGAGATCGCAGACGAGTACGACCGGGAGCAACCGCCGGTCGAGTGGCTCGGCGACGGGCACGCCAGGGTGACGGCGCGGCTGTCGGTGGACGAGCTGGCCGAGCTGTTCGAGGTTCGGATCGAGGCCGAGGACGTGGAGACCGTCGGCGGACTGCTTGCGCAGCGGCTCGGCCGGGTGCCGATCGCCGGCTCCACGGCGACCGTGGCGGGCCTGCGGTTGACCGCCGAGAGTGTGGCTGGCCGGCGCAACCGGATTAGCACCGTCACCATCCAGCGGCTCAGCGGGGACGGTGCCGCCATGGATGCCGCCCAGGCTGCCCGTCCGGAGAGCGACCGTCCGGAGAGCGACCGTCCGGAGAGCGAGCGGCCGGAGAGCGAGCGGCCGGAGAGCGACCGTCCGGAGAGCGAGCCGCCGGAGAACGAGGAGCCGGACGGGGGCAGGTCGGGGGATGGTCACATCGCGGCGGCCGGTCCGGCCGGCAACGGCCGGAGCGCGGCCGACGGGCCCGCGCAGAACCCCGCTGGCGGGCCCGCGCAGAACCCCGCCGGCGGGCCGGGGCAGAACGCGGCCGCAGGCCGGCCACCGGCCGG
>DASPZH010000066.1:0-3104 GCA_035636335.1 Streptosporangiaceae bacterium | reverse complement strand
CCGGCTACTTGTACCGGTAGACGATCCGGCCACGACTCAGGTCGTACGGGCTCAACTCGACGACCACCCGGTCGTCGGGCAAGATCCGGATGTAGTGCATCCGCATCCTGCCGCTGATATGAGCAAGAACCTTGTGCCCGTTGTCAAGCTCCACCCTGAAGAAGGCGTTGGGCAATGATTCGACCACCGTGCCCTCGATCTCGATGGCGCCGTCTTTCTTGGGCATGTCCTCCGCGCTTCGCTGTTGGCTTGTGCTGCTGTCGCTTGTCGTTGCTGTTCGCTTGTGTTGCTGTGCTGCTGCTGGCTCGTTGTCCTGTGCTGCCTGCTCCACGGTGCCGCCTGCACCAGTGAGCTGACCGCACCAAGGAGCTGACCGCACCACAGCACAAGTAGAACGCTCGCGGGTGGCTTTCCATTCCGGCAAGCGCTCGCACGTGCGCCGGAATAGGGCGGCCCACTGCAACTGGTGCCGCGCCAGCCTCGCGTCCATGGCGGACGACAGCTTTATGGGCCGCAGCAGAGTCTACTTGAGCCGGGCGGGCAATGCGAACTGGGGACCCGATTCCCGGCTCAGCCCTTGCCGCGCGGCTCGCCGGGCTCGTCGGTGCCCGGGCCGAGTTGCCCGCGGTCGAACGGCTCGCCGCCGCGGATCCGGCCGCGGCGGTGGCTCTCGGGATGCGATCCCACGATCCACCGCCCGGCCATTATCGCGCCCCACGGGCCGATGACCCACAGCGGCCACGGATAGCCCGCGCCGGTCAGCAGCCAGATCACGATCATCAGCAGCGCCGTGCAGAGCCACGACCCCCAGGCCGCCTGCCAGGCCGGCGAGAAACGGCCCTCGCCGCGGCTCATCGCGCCGAGCACCGACGAGGCCGGCAGGCCGGCGCCGCCGCCGGTGTAGTGCCGCGGCAGGGACGAGGTGGGCAGCGGATACGGATCGACAGCCGGCAGGTCGGCGGTCAGCTCGTCCAGGTCGCCGATGGTCTTGGCCGAGAAGACCTTGTCCAGCCGCTCACCGAACTCGTCGGCATCCAGCCTGCCGACCGCGTGGTGCTCGCGCAGCAGGTTGGCGGTGCGGTCCCGGTCCTGGTCAGAGGCGCGCATGAGCCTTGGGTCGGGCGGCATCACGGCCTCCCCGCGCCGCTCGGGGAGGCGTCCCGCGCGACCGCCGCGACCGCCGCGGCGTCCCGTGCCCCGGCGCTCGCACCGCCCAGCGCCAGGCCGGCCGCCCCGCCGTCTTCGGCGGTCAGCACCCAGGGCCCGTCCGCGGTGACCGCGACCGTGTGCTCGAAGTGAGCGGCCAGGCTGCCGTCGGCGGTCACCACCGTCCAGCCGTCCTCCAGCATCGTCGTGTGCGGCGCGCCGAGCACCAGCATCGGCTCGATAGCCAGCGCCATCCCCTCGGCGAGCACCGGCCCGCGCCCCGGCCGACCGTAGTTGGGCACGGGCGGCTCCATGTGCATCTGCGAGCCGATGAAGTGCCCGGTGTACTCGCGCACGACCCCGTACCGCCCGCTGGCCAACGCGCTGGCCTGGATCGCGTGCGAGATGTCGGTGAGCCGTGCTCCGGCCACGGCGGCGGCGAGGCCCTGCCACATCGCCAGCTCGCACGCCCGCAGCAGGGCGGCGGTCTGCTCGGGCAATGCTCCGACGGCCACGGTGACCGCGGCGTCGCCGTGCCAGCCGCCGACAATCGCTCCGGCGTCGATCGAGAGCACGTCGCCGGCCGCCAGCGAGACGGCGGGGCTCGGGATGCCGTGCACGATCTGGTCGTTCACCGACGTGCAGATGGTCGCCGGGTAGCCGTGGTAGCCCTTGAACGACGACCGGGCACCCGCCGCCTTCATCTCGCGCTCGGCGATCGCGTCGAGTTCTGCCGTGCTGACCCCGGGCTCGGCCGCGGCCGCCGTCGCGGCGAGCATGCGCGCGACAACTAGGCCGGCCTCGCGCATCAGCGCGAACTGGCCAGGCGTCTTGATCTCGATCGACGGTATCCGGCTGAGCCGCATTGCCCCAGTGCCTCCCTAAACACCGTACCCGCAGTCCTGGGCACGGTCATCAGTGAATGAACCGGCGCAGCGCGAGCAGTGCCCGCTCGGTGACGTCATCGACCGGCCCGGTGGCGTCTATACCGAGCAGTATGCCCTCGTCCGCGTAGTAGGAGATCAGCGGCTGCGTCTGTACCTGGTACACCTCGAGCCGGTGCCTGATCGTGTCCTCGCGGTCGTCGTCGCGCTGGAACAACTCGCCGCCGCACTCGTCGCACTTGCCGGCCACCGACGGCGGGTCGAACGCGAAATGCCAGACCCGGCCGCACTTGCGGCACGTCCGCCTGCCGGACAGTCGCCTGATCACCTCGTCCTGGTCGACCACCAGTTCGAGCACGAGATCCAGGCGCATCCCCCACTCGGCGAGCATCTTCTTGAGCGTCTCGGCCTGCGGCACGTTGCGCGGGAAGCCGTCGAGCAGGAAGCCGGACTGGGCGTCTTCCTCCTGCAGCCTGCTCGCCACCATAGCGACGGTGACCTTGTCAGGGACGAGGTCACCGCGATCCATGAACGCCTTGGCCTGCCGGCCAAGCGCCGTGCCGACGCTGACGTTGTAACGGAAGATGTCACCTGTCGATACCTTCGGTATCGCCAGGTGCGAGGCTATGAACTGGGCCTGAGTACCCTTGCCCGCACCGGGTGGCCCTACGAGGACGACTCGCACTACCTGAGGAAGCCCTCGTAGTTTCGCTGTTGCAGCTGGCTCTCGATCTGCTTGACCGTATCGAGCCCGACTCCAACCGCGATCATGATGCTCGTGCCACCGAGCGGGAACTGGTTCCCCGCGTTGACCAGCGCGATCGCCAGCATCGGGATCAGCGCCACGACACCCAGGTAGAGGGAGCCTGGCGCGGTCAGCCTGTTCAGCACAAAGCGCAGGTATCCGGCCGTGGGGCCGCCGGGTCTAATGCCGGGGATGAAACCGCCCGACTTCTTCATGTTGTCGGCGACTTCGTCGGGATTGAACGTGATGGAGACATAGAAGTATGTAAAGAGAATGATCAGCACGAAGAAGCCGGCCATGTAGTACGGGTCGTCTCCCCGGACCAGGTG
>DASPZH010000065.1:0-10117 GCA_035636335.1 Streptosporangiaceae bacterium | reverse complement strand
CGCAGCATGACGCGCGTCACTCCGGGCGCAGCCGCCACGGGTGCGGAATCCGTGCGTGCGGTCATTGACCACGAGGTTGTTCGGGGCGAGGTCGGCGAGCCCGTCATCGCGGACGTCCGCCTGGCGACCGTCGGCCAGGCGGCGCCCGGGGCAGACCGCCCGGGGATCATGGACCAGGCAGCTCCGCTGTCGGAGGTCGCGATCGTCGAGGCCGCCAAGGCCGAAGCAGCGGCGATCGTCGAGAAGGCCGAGGAGGCGGCGGAGCGGGCCGCCAAGGCGCGCAAGGAGCTGGACGACGAGGTTCGCGCCGTCACCGCCGAAGTCAAGCAGCTCCGCGGCGACCTGGAGCGCCGCGAGGCGCGGATCGCCGAGCGGGAGCAGCGGCTCGACGAGGAGGCGCGCCGGATGGACAAGCTGGCAGGCGAGATCGACCAACGTCGCCGGCAGCTTGAGGAACGGCGCGCCGAGCTGGACGAGCTGCATGCACGGGGGCGATCGGAACTCGAGCGGATCGCCGGGCTCACCGCCGCGCAGGCCAAGACCGAGCTGGTCACGACGATCGAGCACCAGGCCAAGCGCGAGGCGGCGGTCATCGTCAGGGAGATCGAGGGCGAGGCGAGGAAACAAGGCCAGCAGCGGGCCAGGAAGATCGTCACGCTCGCGATCCAGCGGGTGGCCAGCGAGCAGACCAGCGAGTCGGTCGTCTCCGTGCTTCATCTGCCCGCGGACGACATGAAGGGCCGGATCATCGGTCGCGAGGGCCGCAACATCCGCGCGTTCGAGACGGTGACCGGCGTGAACCTGATCATCGACGACACGCCGGAGGCGGTCCTGCTGTCGTGCTTCGACCCGGTGCGGCGCGAGGTTGGCAGGCTGACGCTGGAGCGGCTGGTCCTCGATGGCAGGATCCACCCGCAGCGGATCGAGGAGGCCTACGAGCAGAGCAGGGTGACGATCGAGGAGCTGTGCGTCAGGGCCGGCGAGGACGCGCTCATCGACCTCGGCATCACCGACATGCACTCCGAGCTGACGCAGCTTCTCGGCCAGCTCAGGTATCGCACGTCTTACGGCCAGAACGTGCTGAAGCACCTCGTGGAGTCGGCGCACATCGCCGCGATGATGGCGAGCGAGCTCGGCCTGGACCCCGCGCTGATGAAGCGGGGCACCGTGCTGCACGACATCGGCAAGGCGCTCACCCATGAGGTTCAGGGCAGCCACGCGCTGATCGGCGCCGAGATCGCCCGGCGGTACGGCGAGAACGAGGACGTCGTCCATGCGATCGAGGCCCACCACAACGAGGTGGAGGTCAAGACCGTGGAGGCGGTCCTGACGCAGGCCGCGGACGCGATCAGCGGCGGCCGGCCGGGTGCGCGGCGGGAGTCGCTCGAGGCCTACGTCCGGCGGCTCGAGCGGCTCGAGGAGATCGCCCAGGCGCGGCCGGGGGTCGAGAAGGTCTACGCGATGCAAGCGGGCCGCGAGATCCGGGTGATGGTCAAGCCGGGTGCGGTCGACGACATCGGCGCCCAGGTGATCGCCCGTGACGTGGCCCGGCAGGTCCAGGACGAGCTCACCTATCCGGGCCAGATACGGGTGACGGTGATCAGGGAGTCACGCGCCACCGAGTTCGCCCGATAGCCGCCAGTCCGCCGGTCCGCTACCCGTGGCCCCCATCGGTGAGCTTGAGTTCTGGCACGTCATGGGGCGTGAACCCCATGATCTGGCCGTAGAACGACAGCTCCGACTCCAGCGCGACCACCATCGAGTCGGCCCTGCGGAAGCCGTGCGACTCGCCCTCGAAGGCGATGTAGGCGTGCCTGATGCCGTGCGCGGACAGGTCGGCGGCGATGCTCTCCGACTGCTGCGGCGGCACGACGGGGTCGTCGAGTCCTTGTAGCAGGAGCACCGGGCAGGTGTTCGGGTTCACGTGGCCGAACGGTGCCCGCTCCGCATAGACGGTGTCGAAGCCAGGCAGCGGGCCGATCAGCCCGTCCAGGTAGTGGGACTCGAAGTCGTGCGTGTGCTCGTTGAAGCCGCGCAGGTCGGACACGCCGTAGTAGGACACCGCCGCGCCGAACACGGGGCCGTGCACCGCGCCCGTGGTCACCGCGGCCAGGGTCGTCCAGCCGCCTGCCGAGCCTCCGCGGATCCCGAGCCGTGCCCCGTCCGCCTCGCCGGCCTTGGCCAGCGAGCGGGCGGCCTCCTTCACGTCGGCGACGTCGACGACGCCCCACTCCCGGTTCAGCCGGTTCCGGTACAGGCGGCCGTAGCCCGTCGACCCGCCGTAGTTCACGTCGACGATCCCGATGCCCCGGCTCGTGAAGTACGCCTTCTCCAGGCTCAGCCTGGCGGTCACGTGGCCGGTAGGCCCGCCGTGCACCCAGACGATGTAGGGCGGAAGCTCGCCGGGCAGCCCGGCCGCCTCCGGATTGGACGGCGGGTAGACCAGCGCGTGCACCACCCGGCCGTACGGGCCCTCGAGCTCGACAGGTCGCGGAACCGGCAGGTACCGCCGGTCGGGCAGCTCGGCGATCTCCGCCCGGAGCACCGTGCACGAGCCGGTCGCCGCGTCGATCCTGACCACCGAGTTCGGCTCGAGCGGTGCGCCGCCGACTCCCGCGATCGTGGTCCCGTCCGCCGACAGGCCGTCGAGGAACTCGCTGAACGGCAAGTCCAGGTCGGTCAGCTCGGAACTCTCCGGGTCGAGCAGGCCGAGGCGACCGCGGCCGCGGCCGTGCCTGACCACAAGCCTGCCGTCACCGAGCATCGCGAACGGCCGGGCGCCGAGCTCCCACAGCGGGCCCGCGAACTCCTCGTCGGCCGGATACAGGGCCTGTGGCGGCGCGCCTCCCAGGCCGATCTGGTAGATGTTCCACCAGCCGGTCCAGTCGGTCGCCACGTACAGGCTCGCGTTGTCGCGCCACAGCGGGGCCAGCACCGACTCCCTGTTGCTGCCCTTGATCAGCCGGGTCTTGCCTGGCATGCCTCCGTCCACGGGCGCGACCCGCAGCTCGGTGCCGTCCCAGGGCATGTGCGGGTGGTTCCAGCAGACCCAGGCCAGCCAATTCCCGTCCGGCGACGGAGTAGGAAAGGCGAAGAAGTCGAAGCCGCTGACCAGGACGCGGATCGCGGTGGCGTCGGCGGCGCCCGACCCGTCAAGCGGAACCGCGACGATGGCGCGGGTGACCTTCCCGCCCTGGTGCCGTTCCCTGACGCACCAGACCTCCCGCCGGTCGGGCGAGATCACGAAGTCGGCGTAACGCAGCGCGCGCGGCTCCAGCGACCCGGCCGAGCCCGGGCGGCGGCCGCCGGCCACGACCGCGCTTCCGGCCGCTACCGGGTCGGGGGTCAGCGGAACCGGCTGGCCCTTCGCGGCCGCGACCGAGGCGCCCGCGAGGTACAGGCGCTGGTCGTCGAAGTTCGCGAAGACGATCGGCACGTCGGAATCCCCGGCTGGCCCGTGGCCCGCCAGCGCGGCGGACGCCGCCGGTGACGGCACAGGCAGGTAGGACTGCCCGCCGTACTCGTGGACTCGGGTGCGGGCGTTCCACGGCGCGGGCAGCAGCGGGGCCGCCGCGCCGTCGGTTCCGCAGCGCACGACGGTGGTCCGGCCGGCCTCGCCCGGCCGGTCCTCCTGCCACCAGACGGTCTCGCCGACGACGGTCGGGAAGGCGACCCTGATCCGGCCGCCCGCGACCTGGGCGGCGGATATCGGAGACGGCCAGGTCCCGTACGGCAACCTCGGCACCATCTCGTCGGTCCCGGCGGCAGCACCAGCGTCGGCGCCGCCCTCCGCTGTCGGCTCGCCGGGGTGCGTCGCCCGGCCGGCCGGGCCGACTGGGTCATCGAGCTGGCCAGGCCCCACTGCGCCGCCCGATCCGCCCATCTGGCCCGTCCTCGCCGTCACGTTGTACGTCATAGGGATATCGTGCCCTACCTGCCCGGCTCGGTTAGCACCGAATTGCCGACAACCAGACGGGCATCATGCGCGCCCCTCGGACGGCTCAGCCCCGGTACGGGTAAGTGGGCAGGCCAGGGACGCCGGCCGGGCAGGTGAACAGCGCTCCGGCCGAACGACCGGGACCCGCGGCCGTCGTAATATAAAGCCGGTCGAGCCCGGGACCGCCGAACGCGCAACTCGTCACGTTCGCGGCGGGCAGCCGGACGACCCCGGTGAGCCGGCCGCCCGCGTCGTAGCGCTGCACCACGCTGCCGCCCCAGACCGCGACCCAGATCCCGCCTTCGGCGTCCACGGCCATGCCGTCGGGCATCACATCCCCCGAGCCGAGCGTGACGAACGGACGGCGCTCGCCGAGGCGTCCGCTGTCCGGGTCGTAGTCGAGCACGTCGACCCGGTAGGCGAGCGAGTCGATGTAGTACATCAGGCGGTTGTCCGGACTCCAGCCGAGGCCGTTGGAGATGCCGAGCCCGGTGAAGATCTCGGTGACGCTCAGGTCGGTATCCAGCCGGTAGAACGAGCCCTTGCCCGGTGACTCGTCGGCCGCCATCGTGCCGGCGTAGAACCTGCCCGCCCGGTCGCACTTGCCGTCGTTCATCCGGGTGTCCGGCTGCCCGGGGGCGGTGGCGAGGTCGCTGACCTCGCCGGTCAGCGGGTCGAGTGCGAGGAAGCCGTTGCCCGCGGCCACGACCAGGCCGCCGCTGGCGCGCGGCACGACCGCGCCGGCTGGCCTGCCCACATCCCACGACGAGTGCACGCCGGCCGCGCTGAGGCGGTGCACCCGCGCGGCGGGCACGTCGACCCAGAACAGCGACTGGGCGTCGGGGTCCCAGCACGGTCCCTCACCGAGTTCGGCGGCCGGGACAGCTACCTTCTCGGGCTCCAGGATGACGAGATCGGCGGCATGCTCGGTCACGGTTGCTCCTTGGCTGGCTGGCCACGCCACGCCGCATGGCGCGGGGCGGCCCGCCGCGAGGGTGGACTGACGATGCCAGCCGGACCGCGGTGGTGTCAATGGCCGGCCGATGCTCAGGTATGTCTGGCAGACTCATCGGCCGACGCGCCTCACCCCGGGGCTGCGTCTACCCTAAAGAGCATGCCGGGCGCAGACGGTCAGCGGACCTTCGAGATCCGCACCTACGGGTGCCAGATGAACATGCACGACTCCGAACGCCTGGCCGGCCTGCTTGAGGAGGCCGGCTACCGCAAGTCCGCGACCGGCGCCGACCCCGACGTGGTGGTGTTCAATACCTGCGCCGTCCGCGAGAACGCCGACAACCGGCTGTACGGCAACCTCGGGCACCTGCTGCCGGTCAAGAACGCCCATCCCGGCATGCAGATCGCCGTCGGCGGCTGCCTGGCGCAGAAGGACCGGGCGACGATTACCGACCGGGCGCCGTGGGTCGACGTGGTGTTCGGCACGCACAACATCGGCTCCCTGCCCGCGCTGCTCGAGCGGGCACGGGTGCAGCAGAGCGCCCAGGTGGAGATCGCCGAGTCGCTCGAGCGGTTCCCATCGGTGCTGCCCGCCAGGCGCGAGTCCCCGTACTCGGCCTGGGTGGCGATCTCGGTGGGCTGCAACAACACCTGCACGTTCTGCATCGTTCCGTCCCTGCGCGGCCGCGAGGAGGACCGCCGTCCCGGCGACGTGCTCGCCGAGATCAGGGCTCTGGTCGGCGACGGAGCAATCGAGGTCACGCTGCTCGGGCAAAACGTGAACTCCTACGGGACGGCCTTCGGCGACCGGCTCGCGTTCGGCAGGCTGCTGCGCACCTGTGGCGAGATCGAGGGCCTGGAGCGGGTGCGGTTCACCTCGCCGCATCCCAGGGACTTCACCGACGACGTGATCGCCGCGATGGCGCAGACGGCGAACGTGATGCCGCAGCTTCACATGCCGCTCCAGTCGGGCTCGAACGCCGTGCTGCGCGCCATGCGGCGCGCCTACCGCCGGGACTCATACCTGGCGATCCTGGACCGGGTCCGCGCGGCCATCCCCGGCGCCGCGATCACCACCGACATCATCGTCGGTTTTCCCGGCGAGACCGAGGAGGACTTCGCCGAGACGCTCGACATCGTCCGCCGGGCCAGGTTCGCGGGGGCGTTCACCTTCCAGTACTCGATCAGGCCGGGAACGCCCGCCGCGGCCATGGGAGGCCAGGTTCCCGCCGAGGTCGTGGCCGAACGCTACGGCCGGCTGGTCGCGGTGGTCGAGGAGATCACGCTGGCGGAGAACCAGGCCCTGGTCGGCCGGCCGGTCGAGGTCCTGGTCGCCGACGGCGAGGGCCGCAAGGACGGCGCTACTCGCCGGATGTCGGGCCGGGCGCGGGACAACCGCCTGGTGCACTTCGCGCCGGACGGAACGGGACCACCGGGCCGGGCCGGGCTGCCGAGGCCGGGTGACCTCGTGGTGACGGAGGTCACGGCGGCCGCACCCCACTACCTGATCGCCGACGGCGCGCCGCTGGCGGTGCGCCGTACCCGGGGCGGCGACGCCTGGGAGGCTCGCGCCGCCGGGACCGAGCCAGCGCGCATGGCCGCCGCCGGGACCGGGCCAGCGCGCGCGGCCGCCGGGCCAGACCAGCCCGTGCTGCTCGGCATGCCGGCCCTGGGCAGGCCCGCCTGACCGGGCGGCCGGTGATCGCGGTCGTCGGGCCGACCGCCGCCGGCAAGTCCGACTTGTCGGTGCGGCTGGCCAGGGCGCTCGACGGCGAGGTGGTCAACGCCGACTCGATGCAGCTCTACCGCGGCATGGACATCGGCACCGGCAAGCTCACCGCCGCTGAGCGCGGCGGCGTCCGCCATCACCTGCTCGACATCTGGGACGTGACGCAGACGGCCAGCGTGTCGGAGTACCAGCGTCTGGCCAGGGCCGTGATCGCCGAGATCCATGGCCGGGGACGCACGGCGATCCTGGCGGGCGGGTCGGGCCTGTACGTCCGGGCCGTGATCGACGATCTCGAGTTCCCCGGGACCGAGCCCGCGCTGCGCGAGCGGCTTGAGGCCGAGCTGGCCGCCGTCGGCCCGGCGGTCCTGCACGGCAGGCTCGCGGCCGCCGACCCGGCCGCCGCGGCGGCGATCCTGCCGAGCAACGGGCGCCGGGTCGTGCGTGCGCTCGAGGTGATCGAGCTGTCCGGCCGGCCGTTCAGCGCGACGCTGCCCGGCTACGCGTCGGTGCTGCCGTGCGCGCAGATCGGCCTGGCGGTGCCGCGCCCCGAACTTGACCGGCGGATCGCCGCCAGGGGCAGGCAGATGTGGCAGGACGGGCTCGTCGACGAGGTCCGCCTGCTAGTCGGCGACGGGCGGCCGGGGACCGGCCTGCGGGCCGGCCGGACCGCGAGCAGGGCGCTCGGGTACGCGCAGGCGCTGCGGTTCCTCGGCGGCGAGTGGACCGAGGCCCAGGCCGAGGACCAGACCGTGCGGGCGACCCGGCGGTTCGCCCGCCGGCAGGAGTCGTGGTTCCGGCGGGACCCCAGAGTCCGCTGGCTGGACGCCGCCCGGCCGGTGCCGACGGACCTGGCGCTGGCGGCCGTCGCGGAGTCCGCTGCCGCCGATCACCTAGCATCGGAGCGTGCGTTATGCGAAGGGTCACGGCACGGGCAATGACTTCATCGTCGTTCCTGACCTCGACGACCGGCTGGAACTCGGCGCCGAGGTGGTCCGTCGGCTGTGCGACCGGCGCACCGGAATCGGCGCGGACGGCGTGCTGCGGGTGGTCGGCCGCGCATCCGGGCCGGCGCCGTGGTTCATGGACTACCGCAACAGCGACGGCAGCATCGCCGAGATGTGCGGCAACGGCATCAGGGTGTTCGCCAGGTATCTGATAGATCATGGACTGGCGGCCGGTCCCGAGCTGGCCATCGCGACGAGGGCGGGCGTGCGGGCCGTGCGCCAGGAGGCGGACGGCGCGCTGACCGTCGACATGGGACCGGTGACCGTCGGCCGGGCCGGGTGGGCCGTCATCGGCGGCCGCCGGTACACCGGGGTCGCGGTCACGGTGGGCAACCCGCACCTGGTCTGCCTGGTGAGCAGGCCGCTCGCGGGCATTGACCTGAGCGAGCCGCCGGAGGTCGATGCCGGCATGTTCCCGGACGGGGTCAACGTCGAGGTGATGCGGGCCGCCGGGGACCACGCGATCGAGATGCGCGTGCACGAGCGGGGCTCGGGGGAGACGTTGTCCTGCGGGACAGGGGCGGTGGCCGCGGCGGCCGGTGCCGCCGCGGCGGCTGGGGAGTGGCCGGCCAGCGGGAGCGCGCTGTGGACGGTCGATGTTCCTGGCGGCAGGCTGGCCGTCGCGCCGGGCGCGACGGCCAGCCTGCTGACCGGTCCCGCGGTCATCGTCGCCGAGGGCGAGACATGCACTTCCTGGCTGACCGACCCGTTGGCTATCGCGCCCTCGACGGCTTGACCGGGCAGCTTCCGGGCTCGCAGCGGCATGGCTAGCGACCGCCTGACGCCGCGATCCGCAGGCCCAGCGAAACCAGCGCCCATCCCGTCTGCTCGCGCACCGGCCTCCTCGGCTTGCGGTCGTCCGCCGTGTTCCGGCACCGGCTGGCCGTCCCCGCGCGCTGACGCGAGTGCCTGGCGCGGTTGGCGGCATCGGCCCGCATGTCCCTGATGTGCTCGGCCGCCGCCATAGCCGTGATCTCCGGATGCATTGCAACCTCCTCGGTTCCGCTCTGACCGGCTGGTTCCGGCCGGCTGGTTCCGGCCGGCTGGTGCTGGCCGCGCCTGGGCGGCGGACGGCCAGCGCCCGGCTCTTGCTGTCGTGAATGCTCTGGTCGGTGCCGCTCAGGCTGGTACGTCGGCGGACGCGGCCCTGGACACCTGCACCGAGCCGCTGACCGTCTGGCACCGCAGCCGCAGATCCGCGTCACCTTCCTGGTCGGGCGCCGCTAGGTCGCTGGTCACCCGGCCCGACAGGGAGCTGAGGTCGAGGAACACCCCGGTCCCAGGCGCCACCTTGACATCGATGTCGCCGGACACCGAGGTCAGGTCGGCGCGGCCGCGGGCCACGCTGGCGACCCGGACGCTGCCGCTCGCGGTCCTGGCCGTGACGGACGCGTCGGCGATGCGGATCCGGATCTCGCCGCTCGCGGTCCTGGCGGTGACGTCGCCGGCCGCGTGCCGCACATGGATCTGTCCCGAGGCGGTCTGCGCATTGACCTCGGCCGCCTCGTCGATCCGGACGGCGCCCGACATCGTGCTTACCTCGGCAGGCCCGCGGACGGCAGCCACGTCGATGCTGCCGCTGGCCGTGCGGACGTCGACCGCGCCGTACTCACCCTGGCAGGTGACGTCCGCGGAGGCGGCGCTCACCGCTGCCCGGGATCCGGCCGGCATGGAGATCACGATGTGCAGGCCCTTGCTGCGCCAGCCGAGGCCGCGCTTGGGCAACTCGCTGACCACCAGGTGGTGGTCGGCGAAGTCGACGCTGACGTCGTCGGCGAGCCGGTCGTCGTCGGCCTCCGGACGGGCGGGGTCGCTCGGCCGGCCCCGGTGCACCTGGACGGTGACGACGTCGGTCGGCGTGGCGGTGACGGCGACCGTGCCCGATGCCAGGCTGACATTGGCGTCGATCGGTTCTGAGCAGGCGAACTCCCAGGTTGCCATGGTTCCTCCAGTGAGGTGACGGACGAGCTACTACGGTTTGGCGCGGCGGCCGGGCCGCCACGGTTAGCTGCGGGCGTATCCGGTGATCCGCTGGCCGACGCCGGGGCGCGATCGCGGGCCGCGCGCGGGACCCGCGTTCTCCAGCGCCCGGATGGCCGCGTGGGCGAGCCAGGAGTTGACCGACAGCCCGTCGGCCGCGGCCTGTGCCTCGACTCGGGTCTTCAGGGCATCCGACAGCCGCAGGGTCACCCGGGCCGTGCCCGCCTCGTCGGCGGCGCTGTCGGCCGCGGGTCCGGGTGCCTCGTCGGCGCCCTGCTGGGCCGGGACGGCCGTGACGACGAACTCGGGCTCGCCAGCGCTGAGCCTGACGTCGATCACGACATCGTCGAGCCTGGTCGTGATCTCCGCGGCGGCGGCCGAGAGCACGTCGAGCAGGGTGAGCCTGACGGACGAGTCGAGCGCCTCGGCCAGCCGCTCGGCCACGCGGGCGACGTCGTCGGAGGCGAACCGGGTCAGCGAGCCGAGCTCCCGGCGCAACCCCTCGGTGTACGG
>DASPZH010000064.1:0-4340 GCA_035636335.1 Streptosporangiaceae bacterium | reverse complement strand
AGCCGGTCGAGGCTGGCCAGAAGCTGGCGGGCGATCCGCTCCGGCCTCAGGCCGTGGTCGCCGCCCGCCCGCATCGGGTTGAACGTCTTGGTCGTGAGCTGCGGCCTGACCCCGCGAGACCGGATCCACCGGCCGATCGCCTGCTCGCTGCGGCCGCCGCCGTAAGCGTCCGCGGTGTCGAAGTGGGTGATGCCCAGACCCCAGGCCGCGTCCATCAGCTCCAGCGCCTGGTCGGGCGTGAGGCCCCGGCCGAAGAACTCCGGTGCCGAGCCGATCCCGCCGAAGTTGCCGCAGCCGAGCGCGATCGGCGGTATCGCGATGCCGGACCGGCCGAGCGGGCGCGTGGCCCGCAGCCGTGCGCTCACCGGCCAGGACCGCGCGGAGGGGACATTCGCGAAAGTAAACCAAAGCCGGCCGGGACCGGCAACAGCCGGGCACGGCTAATAAGGTCGGGGAGATAGCCCACGGCAATGGCCGTTCCCGCAGCGGCGGTGGTTCCCCGGCCGGTAGACCCGATGGAGGCGCGGCATGAACGGCGCGCAGGCTCTGCTCCGCACGCTGGCCGACTGCGGCGTGAGCGTGTGCTTCGCCAACCCCGGCACCTCGGAGATGCACTTCGTGGCGGCCCTGGACACGGTCCCCGAACTGCGCGGCGTGCTGTGCCTGTTCGAGGGGGTGGCGACCGGGGCCGCCGACGGCTACGGCCGGATGGCCGGCCGGCCCGCGGCGGCGTTGTTGCACCTCGGTCCTGGCCTGGCGAACGGGCTGGCGAACCTGCACAACGCGCGCCGGGCGGGCACGCCGCTGCTGGCCGTGGTCGGGGACCACGCGAGCTACCACAAGCGGTACGACGCGCCGCTCGAGTCGGACATCGACGCCATCGCCGGCGCGGTGTCCGGCTGGGTCAGACGGTCGGCGCGGTCTGCCGACCTGGGCGCGGACGCTGCCGAGGCGATCGCCGCGGCGATGGCCCCGCCAGGCCGGGTCGCCACGCTGATCCTGCCCGCCGACGTGTCGTGGTCCGGGGGCGCCGAGCCCGCGGCGCCCGCCGCCGTCCGGTCACCGGCGCCGGTGCGTGAGGAGGCCATCCGCGCCGCCGGGTCGGTGCTGCGCGGTGGCGAGCCGTGCGTCATCCTGCTCGGCGGCCCGGGCATGCGGCGTCCCGGCCTGGAGGCAGCCAGCCGCCTGGCCGGCGAATCCGTCCGGCTGCTCAGCGAGACCTTCCCGGCCAGGCACGAGCGGGGGGCGGGCATACCGCCCGTCGACCGGCTGGCCTACCTGGCCGAGCTCGCGGCCGGGCAGCTCGCGGGGACGCGCCATCTCGTCCTGGCCGGGGCGCGACCACCGGTCTCCTTCTTCGCCTACCCCGGCCGGCCGAGCTCGCTGGTCCCCGAGGGCTGCCACGTCCACGTGCTGGCCGAGGCCCCCGACGACGTGGCGGGCGCGCTCGCGGCGCTCGCCGACCTCGTCGCGCCCGACGCCAAGCCGGTGCCGCAGCAGCCGGAGCGCCCGGACCTGCCCGACGGCGAACTGAGCGCGCAGACCGCGGCCGCGGTCATCGGCGCGCTGCTGCCCGAGGCCGCGATCGTCTGCGACGAGGCCAACACCTCGGGCCTGTGGCTGGGCGGCGCGACGGCGGGAGCGCCGCCGCACGACTGGCTCACGCTGACCGGCGGCGCGATCGGCCAGGGGCTCCCACTGGCTGCCGGAGCCGCGATCGCCTGCCCGGGCCGCAGCGTGCTGGCGCTTGAGGCCGACGGCAGTGCGATGTACACGATCTCCGCCCTGTGGACCCACGCCAGGGAGCAACTGGACATCACCACCGTCATCTTCAGCAACCGCCGTTACGCCATCCTCGGCATGGAACTCGACCGGGTCGGAGCGGCCGGCGCGGGGGAAGCAGCGCGCCGCCTGCTCGACCTGTCCGGCCCGAGCCTGGACTTCACGGCCCTGGCGACCGGGATGGGCGTGCCGGCCAGCCACGCCAGCACGGCCGCCGAACTCGCCGCGGGGCTGCGGCAGGCACTCGCCGAGCCCGGGCCGCACCTGGTCGAGGCAATTGTCCCGCCGCCCTGGTAACGGCGCGTCGCCCGAATGTGAACCGGCGTAAACCATCGCATCGGCATGGGCGTCTATCACCTAGGGACAGTGGCGGACGTTAGCCCGCCCCCATGCGAACCGCGACCGGACTGGCGGTCGCGCACACGCATGGGGGCGGGTCCCGCCCGGCCACGCGCGCCGGCGCGTAGGCACCGGGCGTCGCCGGGCTTGCGGGAACGCGCTGATTGACCAATCATTCAAAGCGAGCGGCAAGCCAGCGCGGCGAACCGCCCGGCCCGGTGCGGCCGGAGTTCCTTTCGAGCAAGCTCGGGAAAGGACGGCAGGCATGAGCTTGGGGACCGGAATCATCCCGGACGCGGCATCTACCACCCTTTACTTCGGCCCGTGGTATCGCAAGTCCCCGTTCTTCGACGCGACGTTGCGGTGGGGCTGCAAGGCGTACGACGTCTACAACCACATGTACCTGCCCGCCTACTACGACGACCTCGCCGCGGAGTACTGGGCGCTGGTGAACGATGTCACGCTGTGGGACGTCGGCGTGGAGCGGGTCGTCGAGATCAGCGGGCCGGACGGTTTCGCCCTGACGAACGCGCTGACCTGCCGGGATCTCACCAGGTGCGCGGTCGGGCAGGGCAAGTACGCGCCGATCATCGCCCCCGACGGCGGCATCGTGAACGATCCCGTGCTGCTGCGCCGCGACGAGAGCACGTTCTGGCTGTGCCTGGCCGACGGCGACGCCCACCTGTATGCGATGGGCCTGGCCCACGGCATGGGGCTGGACGCCACGGTCTCGCTGCCGGACGTCTACCCGGTGCAGGTGCAGGGCCCGAAGGCGAAGGACCTCATGCGCGACCTGGCCGGCGAGGCGGTGCTCGGCGTGAAGTACTACTGGAGCCTCGACGTGACCGTCGCCGGAATCCCCGTCGTCGTCAGCCGGACGGGCTGGACCGGCGAGGTCGGCTACGAGGTATTCCTGTCCGATCCCAGCCGCGGCGACGAGCTCTGGGAGGCGATCATGGAAGCGGGAGGCCGGTACGGCATCAGGCCGATCGCTCCGTGCGAAGCGCGCCGGATCGAGGCGGGGATCTTCAACTGCAACTCCGATTTCACGCTCCAGAACAATCCGTTCGAGGTAATGGGGCTGGAGCGGCTGGTCGAGACGCAGGACGCTGACTACGTCGGCAAGGCGGCGCTGGAGCGGATCCGCGAGCAGGGAGTGTCGCGCAGGCTGGTCGGCATCGAGGCACCCGGCGACCCCTCCTACTTCGAGATCACCGAGAAGCGGCCCGCCCTGGCCGGCGGTAAGCAGGTCGGGCACGTCACCGATCTGGTCTGGTCGCCGCGCCTGGAGCGCAATATCGGCTACGTCTGGGTCCCCGCCGAGATGGCCGATCCCGGCAACGACCTGGAGATCGAATGGCGGAACGGAGCACGGACCGCGGCCAAGACCGCTGCCATCCCGTTCATCGACGCGCGGAAGGCCACGCCGGCCAGCTAGTGCTCAGCGGTGCATCAGCTCCCCCGCGTCGACCGGGACGGGAACCGTGTTGCCGGGCGGGGCCAGCGGGCAGGCCCAGGACGGGTCGTACGCGCAGGATGGGTTGTAGGCGAAGTTGAGGTCGATGACCAGGTAGCCGTCGCTGCCGCCAAGGTCGGCGCCCTTGACCGTGTCGATCACGTACCGTCCGCCCGGGTAGGTCGCGCCGTCGGTCCTGCGGTCCCTGATCGGGATGAAGACCCCGCCGCCGTAACTGGCCAGCCACCACACATCGAGGTCGCCGACACCGTCCAGGTGCACGATGCCGGCGCGCTCAAGCGGCACGACGCCGTCCGTCCCTGTGGTCATGTCGATCCTCGAGGCCGCGACGTCGGTGTCGACCCAAGCGGTGAACCGGAGCGCGGGGTCGTAGCTCGCCACCGGCACCGAGGAGAACGTGGCACGGCGTTCCGCGGGAATCGGCGACCGCGGGTGGCTGCCGAGCAGCCGGTTGCGGCCCTCCTGCCAGATCCGATGCGCTTCGCGGGCGTCGCCTGCCGCCGCCCTGACCTCGGCGTACAGGGACGCCACCTGCCGGCGCCAGTCCAGCAAGGATGTCGCGTCTGACCTGAGCCGGGCCGCCGCCTCCGCCACCGAGTCCTCCTGTCCGCCTGGCCGGCTCGCCTTGCCGCCTCGCCGAGTCCGCGAGCGCGTCCCGGCGGGCATGGGCCCGCACCCGGTTAGCACCTTCCCCCGGGCTAGCTGTTGCCCCAGGTGTTGGCCTGCAGCGGAACCTTGCCGT
>DASPZH010000063.1:0-6470 GCA_035636335.1 Streptosporangiaceae bacterium | reverse complement strand
GGCGATCTGGGACAAGATGCACTTCGCCAGCCACCTGCGCACCCAGCGCCTCGGCGAGTTCACGATCGGCTCCGACCTGCGCCGCTCCGACGCGCTCGCGCTCACCCAGCTCCTGCTGCTCTACCACCTCGTGACCGCCAGGGCGGTCGTCGCGCTCGGCGGCGAGAGCGCCAGGGCCCCGGGCAAGGCCCCCGACCCGGCTGCCGCGTGGCGGGGCTAGCCGCGGCCGGGGCGTGCAGGAGCGCGGTTCTCATCGGCAAGATGCCCTGGACGGAGCGTTAGCTCGCCTCGACGAGCTTGGCGAGATTCGCCAGGTCATCCGCGCGCCGACCCGCCGCGGGGAATCCGGACCGCGTGGACTGCCCCGGCAGGTCGCTAGACGCGCGGGCGCAGGTCTGTCGCCGCATCAACGATGTCGCGGACGCGGCTGGCCGGCACAGACCCGTGCTCAGCGATGTCATCAATGGTGACGCCGGTGTCCTCCAGCATCGCAATCGCCGTGCCGAGCAGTGACGGTGACTCTGGGGGGCCCAGGGGACCGGGTTCTGGGTTTCCCCACTCGGCTAGCTGCACGTTGGCGCGCCGGTAGGCCGCGTCGCTGAGCAGTTTCAGGCTATGCGCCCGGTATATCAGCGCTTTCAAGCTCACGCCCCAACGACGCTTCGCACGGTGGAAGGCTGGCCAGTCCAGACGGCGGGGCAGGTCCTCGGCGACCTGGTCAGCCGGGGTGAGGAAGGCCGCGGCGAACGCGTGGGCCTGGTTCTCGATGACCTTTGACCCCGGCTCGGCGTCGTGATGCAAGAGGAGATGCCCTAGCTCGTGGGCGCCGTCAAAGCGGGAACGGGCCTTGTCGTCTTTCATCGGCGACAGCAAGACGACCGGCCGCCTCCCGGCGGTGGTCGAGAATGCGTCTACCCGGCGGTCAACCAGTTCATCGGGAAGGCGCAGCACGAGTACCCCGTGTGCTTCCAGCAGCCTGACGACGTGCGGAACGGGTCCTTCCGCTACGCCGAGCCCGGCCCGTGCCTGAGCAGCAGAGCTGGCGACGCCTTCCGCGGTGTGCAGCGACGACAAGTCAACCTCCGGCAGCGAGGTCTCGGGCAGGTCGACATAGTCCTCGATAGCGGCCAGCACTTCAAGGCTGAGTTCGGCGAAAGCCAGTGCCTGGTCGCGGCTCATCGCCGGGGTCGACCGCAGCGAGCGGAAGTGCGCAGCCGACGCCGGAATCGGCTGCGGTGATACCGCGTGAAGCAAGAAGCAGCCGGGGACGCCAAGGGCCAGGCTCAGCTCGGCGGCAAGGCCCGTCGTCGGGCGGATCAGGTCCCGCTCGAGCTGGGTGATCGCGGCGGGCGAGATGCCGACCCTCGCGGCGAGTTCTGTGCGCGGAAGCCGCGCCATCCTCCGGGCGATCCCGAGCCGGGCACCGCTGAAGGTGTCAACGGTCCCCAGCGCGCGCCGTCGGCGGGCAGCGAGGACTGGGTCGTACGGCGCGCTCACCGGCGGGCCCGGTTCGACCGTTGCTTGAGGCTAACCACCGGGCTGGGTGCGTCCTTCTCGCTGAATACGTCGCTAACCGGCGCGTCGCTGTCACGCTCGCCGGAGGTAGTGGCACCAGTCCCGTGCCGCCACACGCTCTGGACCGCCAGCCACGGCCTGTCGCCGACTGTCGGCAGTCCTATCCATCCGCCCGTGAGCGGGTTGTTCGAGCCGCCGGCCCAAACCAGGATCACCTCACGAAGTTGCGCGGCCCACTCGGCGGGCTGCTCCATGTTCTCGAACAGCCCTCCGGGCACGGCGAGGAACTGGTTACAGACGGCGGCATTCGCGGCCGCCGCCTCGAGGCGGACGTCGCTCTCGGCCTGCCACCTGAAGTCGGTGTCCCAGCGGGGTTCGCTCAAGGTGATGGCGGGAGGGCACTTCATGACGCGCAGCCGCGCTCCCGCGGCCTCGACGAGAAGCGAGTCGTTCGGCGCCGTTACGTGCACGCGGTTGCCGAGACCGGCCGGATTGCTGGCCGTCCAGCTCTCGCGCAAGACCAGAGTGCGTATATTCTCCGTGGCCGTGATCCCCAGGGACCGGTTGGTGTCGCCGATCTCGCTGGGCTCGAACCGATCCACGTTGACCTTCCATACGTGAGCGACGATCCGTTCGAACATGTCGATCACGCCCGCGGCGCGCATGCCTGCGATGATGTCCTTCAGTCGCGCTTCGGCGGCTGGATCCGACCACGTCATGGGAGAAGTGAAGCGGATCAGCAACTTCAGTTCAAGAAATTAAGCGACAACGGCGTGTCGCCGACCGGCATCCTGCGTTCCTGGGTGACGTCTTCGCGAACCCGTTATGCGCACGGCGCGGAGTGCGGGGGAGGGGGTGAGTGCGATGGCACGCGGCGCGGCGCGCCGCGACGTGGTCGTGGCCGCCCAGTCGGGAGTGGCCGTCCGGGTCGGGCGCGGTGAGCTGGTCCGGGTGATCGATGTCGAAGGTCACCAGGTCGGGGACCTGTGGGCGGTAGATGCGGCCGATCCTGGCCGCTGGCTGTCGGTCAGCCATACGCGCGACCGCTGCGAGCGCCTGTTCCCTGACGTAGGCGGGCAGTTCTGTGACCAGCGCGGCGAGCCTGTGCTCGAGCTTGCGGCCGACAGCTCGCCCGGCCTGCACGACATGCTGTTCCCGCCCTGCGACCGGTGGCTGTATGAAAGCCGCGGGCTGCCCGGCCACCCGAACTGCCGCGACAACTTCCTCGCCGCCGCGGCGTCGGCCGGGATCTCGCTGCCGGTCGTGCCCGACCCGGTCAACGTGTTCCAGAACTCCGGCCCGCGGCCCGACGGCAGGCTCGCGGTCGGCGTTGCAGCGTCGCGGCCTGGCGACGCGGTCTCCTTCGCCGCCCGCTGTGACCTGGTCCTCATCCTGACGGCGTGCTCGGTCGACTACCCGCCGCTGAACAACGGGCATTGCAGCCCGCTGCGGATCGAGATCGAGCCGCCTGCGACGCTGTGAGCGGGTCCCAGCCGGCGGGCCGCCGGTCACGGTGACGGCGAGCAGCGGATGACTCAGTCGACATCCCTGTTACTCCCGAAGTAAAAGCCCATGGCCGACCCGAACAGGCCCGTTTCGGCCGGCAGGACGACCTGGAGCCAGTCCTTCACCGAACTCCAGGCCGTCAAGGACCCGGCAAAGCTCGCGCCGAGCGTGAAGAGGAACGCGAGCGCGAACGTAGAGGCAAGCAGCGTGCGCGCACGCTCCTTTACCAGACGAACGTTGAGCGGCCTAAGCTGGAGCGGGCGAATCTTGCTCAGGGTAACTACATCCGCTGGTCCTTTCTTAGGCTGATGCGGGATCGTGTGCGGCGGCGGCGGCTCGCCGGTCGTCGCCACTCCGGCTGGCGGGGCTCTCGGCCATAACAGAATCAATGCCGTGTGAGTTTACTTTCTCTCAATCAGTGCGTCACCGGCACGAGTTCGTGTACGCGGCCGTTTCTCTCAACCAGCATCCTGCTGCCGTTCTCCTGCGCGCTGACGAATACCTCTTCGAGTCCGATCGCCTCGGCCACAAGGCCGGCCACGTCGGTTTTCCGTACCTTTGCTAGGGTCTCTAGCCTTGACCAGATCTCCGCAGGTACGGTGATGCTCGACAAGTTAGACACTTCAATTCCCCCCGTACTTAGTAGAGTCCCGGGCCGTATCGCACGGGATCGGCGTGCCGTAAATCCTAGGCTCGATACGACCTCAGAAAACCATCTTGAGCCGCCGCAGTCTAGTGGCAGTTATATCAATGGGAGCCGCAGATCATGTCGTATCGGCCGCGAATTCTTAGTATCCGTGCGCGCGACTATCCTCCGGCGGAGCCGGCATCCGGGTAGCCGCGGTCGCGGCGCGGCTTGCGCCTGGATGCGGCCGGATACAGAACCTTGATACACCTGAGGCCGTTCAAGCACGCGGTGTTGCGTTCAATCCCGGTGAAGTACGGGTAGCATCAACCCCTAACGCCGACGCCGCCCGGCTCCAACTCTTGCAGCGGGCTCGCATGTGGACGCTGGTGAGCGACGGCTGGGAGAGCCCGCTTTCAGTGTCATGCCGCCGGGGCCATGCCTGCGGATGGCACGCTGCGCGGGCGTGACCGGCTGTCGCTGTCGGCTGGAACCGAAGTTGCGTCACCTGAAGGAGCGCCATGCCAGCAGCGAGCCGAAGTGACAGGCCTGACGAGGAGACCGGGTCCCAGGAGCCAGGGTATAGCTGGGATTGGGACGAGCTCTGGCCGATCATGGGCGGCCTGGAGGCCGGCCTCGCGCCGCGGATGCCGGTGCTGTGCACGCCCGCGGTGGCCGTCCCGGAGCACGTCATCACCCAGGCCGAGACCCTCGCGCTGGCCGCGCGCCTGCATGCCGACCATCCGAAGGTCCGCCTGGTGCTGCGCCTGATCGAGAACACCGGCGTGGCCAAGCGGCACCTGATCCGGCCGATCGAGGACACCCTGCGGCACACCGGCTTCGGCCACCGCAACCAGGTGTTCGCGGAGGAGGCCAAGAAGCGCATCCCCGCGGTGGTGCAGGACGCGCTGGACAACGCCGGCCTCACCGCCGCCGACATCGGCGCGATCGTGCTCGTGTCCTGCACTGGCTTCATGATGCCGTCGCTGACCGCGTGGATGATCAACGAGCTCGGGTTCCGCAGCGACACGGCGCAGCTCCCGATCGCGCAGCTCGGCTGCGCCGCCGGCACGGCCGCGATCAACCGCGCGTCCGACTTCTGCATCGCCAGGCCGGGCGCTCACGCGCTGATCGTCGCCTGCGAGTTCTGCTCCCTGTGCTACCAGCCCGACGACCTGGACGTGGGCAGCCTGCTCTCGAACGGCCTGTTCGGCGACGCCGTGGCCGCGGCGGTCGTCCGCGGCGACGGGCGAGGCACCGGGGTGCGGCTGCAGGCCCAGACCTCGCACGTGATCCCCGGAACCGACACCTGGATCGCCTACGAGGTCAAGGAGACCGGTTTCCACTTCCGCCTGAACAAGGGCGTCCCGGGGACGATGCAGCAGGTGATGCCCGAGCTGGTCCAGTTCGTCAGGAACCAGGGACAGGACCTGGCCAAGCTGGACTTCCATGTCGTCCACACCGGCGGCCCGCGCGTGCTCGACGCGCTGCGCTCGCACGGCGGCGTGCCGGCGGAGGCGCTGGGGGATAGCTGGGAGACCCTCACCAACTACGGCAACATCGCCTCGGCGGCCGTGTTCGACGTCCTGCGCCGGGTCGCGGAGAAGTCTCCGGCGGAGTCGGCCACCGGCATCATCGCCGGGTTCGGCCCGGGGATCACCATGGAGCTGGCGCTCGGCACGTGGGTGACCGACCGCGCGGATACGCCGGCGCCGGCCGAGCGGAAGGGCAGCCTCGCCCATGGCGTTCGGTAGGGCCTTCGACGAGTTCGAGGTCGGTGCCGTCTACCGGCACTGGCCGGGCAAGACGGTGACCGAGTACGACCATCATCTGTTCTGCCTGCTGACCATGGCCCGGCATCCGCTGCACCTGGACGCCCACTACGCCCAGACCGCGACCAGGTACCAGCAGCCGCTGGTCATCGGCAGCTACATCTTCTCGCTGCTGCTCGGCCTGTCCGAGGCCGACGTCGCGGGCATGGCGATCACCCACAAGGGCTTCGAGAGGATCGACCACCTCGCCCCGCTGATGCACGGCGACACGCTCTACGCCGAGAGCGAGGTCATCGCCAAGTCGCCCGTTCCCGGCCGCCCGGAGCGCGGCCTCGTCGAGGTCGAGACCAGAGGAAGGAACCAGGACGGCGCGCTGATCATGCGGTTCAGCCGCAAGCTGGTCGTGCCGGCCACCGCCGCGGACGCCATCGCCGCCCGGGTGATGGCGGGCGCGGACGTCGCGCCCCAGGCGGCGCCGGAAGACGCCACGGTGCGCTCCGGCTCCTGACGTCCCGCGCCGTCAGATCGACTTCCCCCGACTTGGAGTCATAATCGTGCCCGGAATCGCACGATTCGCGCGAAGCTAAGCGGGGGTAAGTCGGCACGGCAAAGGTCGAGATCCGCTCGCCGATCAAGCCGGGTCCCGTCCGGGGCCGACCTATCGGGTCTCCTGCACGAGATCGGAGGGGACCGCGACCGTACGTGCGCTGGCAGTTCGATGACGAGTTCGCCGTGGCCGAGCGGCACAGAATGGCCGGTTCGGCGATGGGCCGCTTGGCGCAGTGGTGTGCGGCCGCCGGCACGGCAAGCATCGGGCGGGCCGGGAAGTGGTAGCCGTCGGGTGCTTGCCGCGTGTTGGCAGGGCTTGCTCACGAGGGCCTGATGGAGTTGAGGCCGGTGACGTCGGCGCTGTTTGTGAATTAGCGGCATGGCGCGCTCTGTCGGCTGTGCTTTAAGCTCCGCGGCCTTGCCTTATTGGCAGCTCAACTACCTCGGGCGCCGGCGAACAGCGCCGTGAAGTTGTCGACGGAGGCGTCTCGGGTGCTGAGGGG